>NZ_RAWP01000093.1:0-41194 GCF_003668935.1 Corallococcus sp. AB032C
ACGCCGGCCCCGCCCCCCGGCCTGGAGGACGACCGCGAGCGGCTCACCTCCGGCTCGCGCGTGCTGCTGGTGGTGGAGGACGACGCGCGCTTCGCCCTCATCCTGCGCGACCTGGCGCGCGAGCTGGGCTTCCAGTGCCTCCTGGCCGCCACCGCCACGGACGGCCTGGAGGCCGCGCTCGGCCACGCGCCCCATGCCATCATCCTGGACATGAACCTGCCGGACCACTCCGGCCTCACGGTGTTGGATCAGCTCAAGCGCAATCCGCGCACGCGCCACATCCCGGTGCACGTGCTGTCCGCCGCGGACCGGACGCGTGAGGCGCTGGAGCTGGGCGCGGTGGGCTTCGCGCTCAAGCCCGTGCAGCGCGAGCAACTGCTGGACGTCTTCCGCACGCTGGAGACGAAGTCCGCTCCGGGCACCCGCCGCGTGCTGGTGCTGGAGGACGACGCCCGCCAACGCGAGAGCATCCAGAAGCTGCTGGAGACGGAGGACGTGGAGGTGGAGTGCGTCGCCACCGCTCACGACGCGCTCCAACGGCTTCGCGAGCACACCTTCGACTGCATGGTGATGGACCTGCGCCTGCCGGACCTGAGCGGCCAGGACCTCCTGGAGCGCATGGCCGCCGAGGAGGCCGTCTCCTTCCCGCCCGTCATCGTCTACACCGGCCGCACGCTCAGCCTCGACGAGGAGCAGCAGCTGCGCCGCTTCTCACGCTCCATCATCATCAAGGGCGTACGCTCCCCAGAGCGCCTGTTGGACGAGGTGACGCTGTTCCTGCACCAGGTGGAGACGCGCCTGCCACCGGAGCACCAGCGCATGCTCCAGGCCGCACGCGACCGCGAGTCCACGCTGGAGGGCCGCCGCATCCTCGTGGTGGAGGACGACGTGCGGAACATCTTCGCCCTCTCCAGCGTGCTGGAGCCCCGGGGCGCGAAGGTGGAGATCGCCCGCAACGGCAAGGAGGCCCTGGCCCTGCTGACGAAGAGCCTGGCCCAGCCCCAGCTCGCGGTGGACCTGGTGCTGATGGACATCATGATGCCGGAGATGGACGGCCTCACCGCCACGCGCGAAATCCGCAAGCACGACGCCTGGCGCAAGCTGCCCATCATCGCGCTCACCGCGAAGGCCATGCGCGACGACCAGGAGAAGTGCCTCCAGGCGGGCGCCAACGACTACATCGCCAAGCCGCTCGACGTGGAGAAGCTGCTGTCGCTCCTGCGCGTCTGGATGCCCAAGGGGTGAGACCGCGCATGCTCGACGTGGCGACGAAGGAGTTCGACATCGAGCTGCGGCTGCTGCTCGATGCGCTCTACCTGAAATACCACTACGACTTCCGAGGCTACGCGGAGTCCTCCCTCAAGCGCCGGCTGGCCCAGGCCGCGGAGCACCTCGACTGCGCCACCCTGTCCCAGCTCCAGGACCGGATGCTGCACGAACCCGCGCTGTTCCCCGTGCTGCTGGACTACCTCACCGTGCAGGTGAGCGAGCTGTTCCGCGACCCGTCCTACTTCCGCAACCTGCGCGAGCACGTGGTGCCGGTGCTGCGCACCTATCCGTCGCTCAAGGTGTGGGTCGCCGGGTGCAGCACGGGGGAAGAAGCCTGGTCGCTCGCCATCCTGCTGCGCGAGGAGGGGCTGCTGGAGCGCACGCTCATCTACGCCACGGACATCAACTCCACCGCGCTCCAGCGCGCGGAGGCCGGTGTGTACGCGGTGGACCGCATCGCGTCCTTCACCCAGAACCACCGGCTGTCCGGCGCGCGCACGTCATTGTCGGACTACTACACCGCCGCGTACGGCGGCGCGGTGTTCGACCGGTCGCTCAAGGGGCACATCGTCTTCTCGGACCACAGCCTGGCAACCGACAGCGTCTTCGCGGAGGTGCAGCTCCTGTCGTGCCGCAATGTGCTCATCTACTTCAACCGCGAGCTGCAGGAGCGCGCGCTGGGATTGTTCGCGGAGGCGCTCTGTCACAAGGGGTTCCTGGGCCTGGGGGCGCGCGAGTCGCTGCGCTTCTCCTCGCACGAGGACTCGTTCACCCCTGTCGTCCCCGAGGATAGGCTCTACCAGAAGCGATAGAGGAGGCCCCACCGCCATGCCCACTCCGCCCGCTGGCCGCGTCGACGCCATCGTCATTGGTGCGTCCGCGGGAGGGGTGGATGCCCTGACACAAATTTTGCCCGCGCTGCCCACGAACTTCCGGCCCGCGGTCCTCGTCGTCCTGCACCTGCCGCGCAGACTCCCAGCCTGCTGCCGGAGGTCTTCACCGCCCGATGCACGCTGCCAGTGCACGAGGCGACGGACAAGCAGCCCATCCAGCCCGAAACCATCTACTTCGCGCCTCCCAACTACCACCTGCTCGTGGACCGGGATGCGAGGGGGCCGTCGCTCGCGCTGTCCATGGACGCCCCCGTCCACTTCTCCCGCCCCGCCATCGACGTGCTGTTCGAGTCCGCCGCGGCCGTCTATGGCTCACGCCTGGGCGGCGTCATCCTTACGGACGGGCGCCAACGCGGACGGGGCGCTGGGGCTCCAGGCGGTGAAACGGCGGGGCGGCGTCACCCTGGTGCAGGCCCCCAACACCGCTCGCTCGCCTGCCATGCCCCAGGCAGCCGTCGCGGCAGGGCCGGTGGATTTCGTGCTGCCTCTTGAACAGATGCCCGCCGTCTTCCGGGCATGGGGAGATGGCGGTGCTATCTGACCTGTCCGTCCTCAGCAAGGAGCCCCTGCCCGTGGCTTCCCGGGTGAAGTGCCTGCTCGTCGATGACCTGGAGGAGAATCTCCTGGCGCTCTCCGCCGTGCTGCGGCGTGACGACGTGGAGGTGCACTGCGCCCGCTCCGGCGCGGAGGCACTGGAGCTGCTGTTGCGGCACGAGTTCGCGCTCGCGCTCGTGGACGTGCAGATGCCGGAGATGGACGGCTTCGAATTGGCGGAGCTGATGCGCGGCTCCGAGCGCACCCGCGACGTGCCCATCATCTTCGTCACCGCCGGCGGTGGCGACCCCTGGCGCACCTTCAAGGGCTACGAGGCCGGCGCGGTGGACTTCCTCTTCAAGCCGCTGGAGGCCCACGCGCTGCGCGGCAAGGCGGAGGTCTTCTTCCAGATGCACCGCCAGAAGCAGCAGCTGGCGCAGCAGCTGGACACGCTCGCGGAGACGCTGCGCCTCAACGAGATGTTCACCGCGGTGCTGGGCCACGACCTGAGGAACCCCCTCTCCGCCATCCTCACCGCGGCGGACCTGCTCCAGCGCCGCTCGGAAGACGAGGCCGTGAAGAAGACGGCCTCGCGGATGATGACCGCCGGCAAGCGCATGAGCCGGATGATTGAAGACGTGCTGGACCTGGCGCGCGCGCGGCTGGCGGGCGGGATTCCGCTGCGCCGGGGAGAGACGGACTTCGGGCAGCTGGTGCAGCGCATGGTGCAGGAGCACCAGACGTCATGGCCCCGCCACCGCATCGAGGTGCGGCAGGACGGCGACCTCGTGGGGGACTGGGACGCGGACCGGCTGGCGCAGGTGGCCTCCAACCTCATCGGCAACGCGCTCCAGCACGGCGACGCCGCGGAGCCGGTGCGCATCCTCGTGGACGGCACGCGCGACCACGCCCTGCACTTCACCATCACCAACGTGGGCGTCATCCCCGCCCACCTGATGCCCTTCCTCTTCGACCCGTTCCGCGGCGGCCAGCAACGCCGGGGCCGGGGCGAGGGCCTGGGCCTGGGGCTCTACATCGTCCAGCAGATCATCCACGCGCATCAAGGCGGCGTGGAGGTGCTCTCCGGCAGCGGGCCCTACACGGAGTTCCGCGTGGAGCTGCCGCGCAAGGGCATGGACGTCGTCAAGCTGTAGCGCCGTTGTCCGCGGGCACGCTGCCCGGCCCGTCAGACTCCTCCAGCGGCGGCAGCGTGTGCAGCCCCCAGCGCTGTCCCGCCTGCCAGGTGGCGACGCCGGAGACACCCCAGCCGGCGCGCTGGGCCTCGCGCCCCTCGAACTCCAGCCAGAAGACGGCGGTGTCCGGCCGCGCCGCCTGGTCCAGGCACGCCACGCGCGACAGCGCGCGCCCATGCGAGTCCAGCGCCACGGCGAAGGGCTTGTGCGAGTGGCCGCAGATCACCCACTTCGGGTGCACCGTGTCCACCAGCTTGCGCGTCACCGGGTTGCCAATCCACGGCGAGGGCAGCGGGCGCGAGGGGGCCAGACGTTCGTCGCGGGCCCTCTGCACGATGCCCCGGGGCCACTCGTGCACCAGCAGCAGGTCCACGTCCCGCATCGCGGCCACCTGCTCCACCTCCGGCGTGCGGAAATAACCCGCCTGCTTCGCCGTATCAAGCGAGGTGGGCCGCCTCAGCGGCTGGTCGATGAAGCGCGGCGCGTGGATGCCGGACAGGTACGCCACGCGTAAGGGGCCCAGGGTGCGCAGGCCCGCGCGTCCCAGGTAGTGGACGTCCGGGGCCAGCTCGCCGCCGTCGGGCAGGTCGTGCAGCGCCTCGAAGTCCTCGTTGTTGCCGCCAATGAAGTACAGCGGCCGCTTCACGCGGCGGATGCCGTCCGCGTACTCGGCGAACTCCGCGGGCATGGCGCGCTTGGCGGCCTTGCGCCGGTGGTCGTCCGCGTGGCGGAAGGCCTCCACGTCCCCCACCGCCAGCACCAGGTCCACCCTCCGGCCACGCGCCTGCTCCAGCGCATCCAGCCACGCCTCCACGCGGTGGAAGCGGCCATGGATGTCACCCAGCGCGGCGACGAGGAGGGAGTCCTGCGGCATGTCCTTCACTCAAGGCCTCCCACCCCTCCCTGTCGAGTCATCCGACTCTGTCACTTTCCAGTGACGGACGTATGGCCGCCCCCGCTACGGGCAACCCAGCGGATAGGTGACCTCCACCACCGCGCCCGGGGCCGGGGCGCGCAGCCGGTCGAAGATGACAGCGTTGGCCCGCGCGTCATAGGACCAGCCGTCCGTCACGGGCAGCCCGTCCACCCGGACGGCGATGGCGCCGGGGTCCTCCGGCACCTCCGACAGGGGGAAGGCGCGGTTGGGCCCGAAGGCGCTCTCCGACAGCTTCTCCAGCGACGCGGCCCAGTTGGGCGTGCAGATGCTGTCCACCACGCCGTTGAGCTTCCGGGCCAGCTCCATGTACCGGCTGCCGGAGCTGCTGGAGGTGGTGCAGGTGCTCAGGTCCTCCGGGCCCACCACGGCGTTGAAGCTCACCTTGGACGGGTCGTTCCCCTTCAGGGCCAGGAGGTAGGTCTCGTAGAAGGACACCGGCTGGGAGCTGAAGTCCTCCTCGTCCGACAGCACGATGATGGCCAGCTTCGCCTCCTCGCGCAGGAACCCGCCGTTGCCGTCGTTGGACTGGGGCGTGCGCGGATCATCCAGGTCGTAGAGCAGCGGATCCGACAGCGCGCGGTACGCCGCGTCCAGGCCCTGCTCGTTCCAGTGGCACACGCCCACGTGCGTGTTGTTGGCGAAGACGCCGGCCGCGTTGGGCGTCTCCGGCGTGATGATGCGCGGGCTGGAGCCGTCCACGGGGAACAGGCGCCCGTTCTCACCGCCCAGCGCGCCGCCGGGGCACTCGGACCAGCCGCCCGGAGACGGGTCCAAGCCGGTGGTGGTGACGCCGATGCGGTAGTCCACCTGCGCGGCGGTGGCCGCGGACAGGAAGGCCGAGAAGTTATCCCCCAGGCTCTGCTGCTCCTCCATCATGGAGCCCGAGTTGTCCACGACGAAGAGCACGTCCACGCGCGCCTCCGACTGCTGGACGAAGCGGTCCGTCTGGTCCGTCTTCGCCAGGCCCCGCCCCACGAGCCCCGCGTTGTAGACGGCGCCGTCCTTCAGCGTGAAGCGCACCGTCGCCGCGTCCTCGTCCTCCTCCACGGGCGCGTACTTCGCGGTGAGCTTCACGCGCCCACCCGCGGGAATGGTCGCGGGCAGCGGGCCGGACACGGCGAACTCCTGGCCCGGCTGCTCCAGCTTCATGCCCGTCACCTTCACGTCCCCCGGGCAGTCGTTGTAGGCCATGAACTCGCGGGTGCGAGGGCCGCACGCCAGCCGGCTGATGCCGAAGTCCACCGTGGTGGGCTGCACGGAGAAGCACCCCTGCACGCCCCGGCCCACCAGGTTCACCAACGGGTGGCCGCGCGTGGGGTGGCTCACCCAGCCCTCCGCGAGCCCCTGGAACTCCCCTTCACCGGACGGGCGGAAGCGCACGAGCAGCGTCGCCTTCTTGCCGGGCTCCAGCACGCTGTTGGCCACCGTCGCCGCGCGGAAGGCCGGGTCCGACCCCGACGCCAACTGGAGCCCCGCCAGGAAGCACGCCTGCGTGCCGGTGTTGCGCAGCGTCACCCCCAGCGCCACCTCCGAGCCCACCGGCACCTGGCCGAAGTCCAGCACCGAGGGCAGCGCGTACTCGCACGGCGCGAAGGCCTTGCCCTCGCCCGCCAGCGTCACGCCGTCCGTGGCGCTGGAGGTGCGCTGGGTGGAGGTGACTGCCAACTGCCCGCTGCTCGCGCTGCCCACGCCCGCGCGAGGGCTGAAGGTGAGGCCCACCTTCAGCGTGCCCCCGGGCGCCACCGGCTGACTGGACGGCGGCTGCGCGAGCGTGAAGTAGCCCCCCGCCTGCGTGGTGAGGTGGAGCCCGGTGACGGTGGTCTCCTCACGGCAGTGGTTGTTCACGGTGACGTCGCGCGTGGCCGTCATGCCGAAGGCCACCGGCCCGAAGTCCAGGTGCGCGGGCGTCACCTCCACGCACGAAGCGCCGCCCTCGCCCGTCAGCGTCACCTTGGGGCCGGGCGACGTCGTCTTCGGCTTGCGCACGGACACCTCCACGCGGCCGTCGCGCGCCCTGCCGGCCACCGCGGGCGTGAAGGCCACGCGCAGCTCCACCACCCCGCCCGGCGACAGCACGTCGTTGGGGAGCGCGGGCGCGCTCACCACCTTGAACACGCCGGACGGGTCCTCCAGGAGCGACGCGCCCTTGTAGCTGAGCGGCTCGGAGCCCAGGTTGCGCACGGTGATGCGCTCCTCGGCGGTGGCGCCCACCGCCACCCGGCCGAAGTCCACGCGCAGCGGCGTCACCTCCAGCGCGCCGGCCACGCCCATGCCCGTCAGCCTCACCACCGCGGGCTCGCAGCCGTCGCACACGGCGACATGCAGCTCCGCCTCGCCGTTGCCCAGCCGCACGGGGCTGAAGGCCACCGGCACCTTGCGCGTCTCATGCGGCGCCAGCGTGGACGGCATCCCCGCGCCGGCGGAGAACTCGTCCTTGTCCGCGCCCTCCACCGACAGCACCAGCGGGCTCTCCACGTCGGAGGGGTTGCGCACCGTCACCTCGCGCATCTCCACCAGCCCCAGGTTCACGTTGCCGAAGTCGAGCGCCGTCTCCGGCACCTCCACCAGCGCCTTCACGCCGCGCCCGCTGACGGGCACCTGCGTCGCCGCGCCGCCGGACGCGTCCGTGAACAGCTCCAGCTGCCCCTGCACCGCGCCCTCCACGTCGGGCGTGAAGCGCACTTCAAGCTCGTGCTCCGCGCCGGCCGTCAGCGTGAAGGGCTCGAACACCGGGACGCTGACGTTGGGCAGCGACGAGCGCGCCCCCTCCACGCGGTACGACGCGCGCCCCTGGTTCGCCAGCCGCAGCGTCATCGTCTTGGTGCGCCCCACGGCGGCGGGACCGAACTCCAGGAGCTCCGGCCGCGCCGCGAAGCCCGTGCGTGCCTGCTGTGAAGTGGGTCGCTCACACGCCGTCGCCACCACCACCAACGCCAACACCAGCCATCGGAGTCCACGCATACAGAGTCCCGTCCTTCCTACACGCGGCACCGGAGTCCCCCCACACAGCACTGCACGTGGCTCCGGTCGGCGTGGAAAGATGCAACCCTGGTGCCTGGACGTCCCAACGAGGCGCCGTCACGCCGCCAACACGGCAAACGGGCGCCCACGCTGGGGAACAGCATTTAACGGGTAAATCAGGAGATTCCACGTTTCGTGGAAGCGACTGCAAAAGCTTCACAAACGGTCGATGCCACACCGACCCCTGACCCTCGGGGGCCGTGCGACTCCCAGAGGGGACGAGTGGAGCGCGCAGGACGGCCGCGTGCCCGTTTGGCTGTGGGGATGGGGGCGGCGCTTTCGGGTGTTTCCGCTGAACCTCTCCGGTAGTGCGCCTTTGCGTGCACCGGAACACCCTTTCAGTGATAAAGCGCCCCCCATGTCCGAGCCCGACGTCATTTCCATCCGTGGTGCCAGGGAGCACAACCTCAAGACCGTCTCCCTGGACATCCCGAAGAAGAAGCTCGTGGTGTTCACCGGTGTGTCGGGCTCCGGCAAGAGCTCGCTCGCGTTCGACACGCTCTACGCCGAGGGACAGCGCCGCTACGTGGAGAGCCTGTCCTCCTACGCGCGCCAGTTCCTGGGGCAGATGGAGAAGCCCCGCTACGACACGCTGCGAGGCCTGTCGCCCACCATCTCCATCGAGCAGAAGGCGGCCAGCAACAACCCGCGCTCCACGGTAGGCACCGTCACGGAGGTGCACGACTACCTGCGAGTGCTCTACGCCTCCATCGGCGTGCAGCACTGCCCCCAGTGCGGCCGCAAGGTGGGCAAGCAGAGCGCGCAGCAGATCGTCGATGAGATCATGAAGCTGCCCGCGGGCACCAAGCTCCAGGTGCTGGCGCCCATCGTCACGAACCGCAAGGGCGAGCACAAGGATTTGCTCGCGGAGGCGCAGAAGCGGGGCTTCTCCCGCGCGCGCGTGGACGGGAAGGTGCGCGAGTTGGAGGAGCGCATCGAGCTGGACAAGAAGTCCAAGCACGACATCGCGCTCATCATCGACCGCCTGGTGTTGAAGCCGGACCTGCGCACGCGCCTGACGGACTCCGTGGAGACCGCGCTGCGCGAGGGCAAGGGCACGCTCATCATCACGGATGAGAAGGGAACGCTCGCGTCCGACCGCGTGATGAGCGAGCTGAACGCGTGCCCCGCGTGCGGCCTGTCCTTCGGGGACCTGACGCCCGCGTCGTTCTCCTTCAACAACCCGCTGGGCATGTGCACGGACTGCAACGGCCTGGGCACCCGTCCGGAGATGGACGCGGACCTGCTGGTGCCGGACCCGTCGCGCACCATCCGCGACGGCGCGATTGAGCCGTGGGCCAGCGGCATGAACCGCGGCGAGGGCTGGACGGCGGACTTCGTGGAGAGCCTGGCGTCCGCGTTCAAGATTGATCTGGACGTCCCGTACGCGAAGCTGACCAAGCGGGAGAAGGACGTCCTGATGAACGGCGCGAAGGGCAAGTCCTTCACCGTGCAGTGGGGCGACAACGGCCAGTACGACATGGAGTGGGAGGGCCTGCTCGCCCGCACCATGCGCAACTTCAAGACGACCACGTCGGAGGCGCGCAAGGCGGAGCTGCAGAAGTACTTCAGCGACAAGCCCTGCCCGTCCTGCAAGGGCGAGCGCCTGCGTCCGGAGAGCCGCGCGGTGAAGGTGCACCTGCGCACGCTGGTGGAGCTGAGCCGGATGACCATCACGGAGGCGCGCACCTTCCTCACGCAGATGGGCCTGAGCGCGCAGGAGGAGAAGATTGCCCAGGAGCTGCTCAAGGAGATCCGCAGCCGCCTGTCCTTCCTGGTGGACGTGGGCCTGGGCTACCTCACGTTGGACCGCACCGCGTCCACGCTGTCCGGCGGTGAGAGCCAGCGCATCCGGCTGGCGTCGCAGATGGGCAGCGAGCTGACGGGCGTCATCTACATCCTGGATGAGCCCTCCATCGGCCTGCACCAGCGTGACAACGGCAAGCTGCTCACCACGCTCAAGCGCCTGCGTGATTTGGGCAACTCCGTCATCGTCGTGGAGCACGACGAAGAGACGATGGAGGAGGCGGACTACCTGGTGGACTTCGGCCCCGGCGCGGGCGAGCTGGGCGGGCAGGTGGTGTCCCAGGGCACGCCCAAGCAGGTGATGGCGGACGAGAAGAGCCTCACCGGCGCGTACCTGTCCGGCCGCCAGGAGATTGAAATCCCCGAGTCCCGCCGGCCGGTGAACCCCAAGCATCAAATCTCCATCGTGGGCGCGACGGAGAACAACCTGAAGAACGTGGACGCGGACATCCCGCTGGGCATCTTCACGGCGGTGACGGGCGTGTCCGGCGCGGGCAAGTCCACGCTGATCAACGAAATCCTGTACCCGGCCCTGGCGCGCGCTCTCTACGAGAGCCGCGAGCCCATGGGCAAGCACAAGTCCATCAAGGGCCTGGAGCACCTGGACAAGGTCATCGACATCGACCAGCGGCCCATTGGCCGCACGCCGCGCAGCAACCCGGCCACGTACACCAAGGTGTTCGACGCCATCCGTGAAGTCTTCGCCATGACGCCGGAGGCGCGCACGTTCGGCTACGGCCCGGGCCGCTTCAGCTTCAACATCAAGGGCGGCCGCTGCGAGGCGTGCGAGGGCGACGGCGTGAAGCTGGTGGAGATGCACTTCCTGGCGGACGTGTACGTTCCCTGCGAGGTCTGCAACGGCAAGCGCTTCAACGAAGCCACGCTGCGCGTGCGCTACAAGGGCAAGAACATCGCGGAGACGTTGGACTTGAGCGTCCGGGAAGCGGTGGACCACTTCGGCGCGCACAAGGACATCCTGCGCGTGCTGACGACGCTCACCGACGTGGGCCTGGGCTACCTGCGGCTGGGCCAGCCCTCCCCCACCCTGTCCGGCGGTGAGGCGCAGCGCATCAAGCTCGCCCGCGAGCTGGCCCGGGTGGCCACCGGGCGCACGCTCTACATCCTGGACGAGCCCACCACGGGCCTGCACTTCGAGGACATCCGCAAGCTCTTGTCCGTGCTCAACCGGCTGGTGGAGGCGGGCAACAGCGTGCTCGTCATCGAGCACAACCTGGACGTCATCAAGAGCGCGGACTGGCTCATCGACCTGGGGCCGGAGGGCGGCTCGGGCGGCGGGCAGATTCTCGCCATCGGGACGCCGGAGGAAGTGGCGAAGGTGGAGGCCAGCCACACCGGGCGTTACCTCAAGCACGTGCTGGGCAAGGCGCGCCGGGCCCGCATTGGCAAGCGCGTGGACGCGGCCTGAGGGGCCCCGGTAGGGTGGGGGCATGGCCGAGACCTCGACCGCCCCCACCTCCCAGCGCTTCCCGCCTCAGATTCCCTACATCATCGGGAACGAGGCCTGTGAGCGCTTCAGCTTCTACGGGATGCGGAACATCCTCGTGGTGTTCTTCATCGACTACCTGCTGCGCACGCACGTGCCGGAGACGGGGGCGCGGGAGGCTCAGGCGAAGTACCTGATGCACCTGTTCATGGCGGGCGTGTACTTCTTCCCGCTCCTTGGCGGGTACCTGGCGGACCGCTTCTTCGGGAAGTTCCACACCATCTTCGTGCTGAGCCTCGTGTACTGCGCGGGGCACGCGTGCCTGGCGCTCTTCGAGGACAACGCCACGGGCTTCTACACGGGCCTGACGCTCATCGCGATTGGCAGTGGCGGCATCAAGCCGTGCGTGTCCGCGATGGTGGGCGACCAGTTCACGGAGACGAACAAGCACCTGGTGAAGAAGGTCTTCGCCATCTTCTACTGGACCATCAACTTCGGTTCGTTCTTCGCGTCGCTGTTCGTCCCCGTGCTGATGAAGAACTACGGGCCGGCGGTGGCCTTCGGCGTGCCGGGCATCCTGATGTTCCTGGCGACGATCATCTTCTGGGCGGGCCGCAAGCACTACGTGCTGGTGCCGCCCACGGGCCCCAATCCGCACTCGTTCTTCAAGGTGCTGGGCAGCGCGTTCCGGGGCAAGGACGCGGCGGGCGGCACCTGGCTGGACAAGGCGAAGGCGGAGCACCCGGCGGAGGCGGTGGAGGGCGTGAAGGCGGTGTTCCGCGTGTCCGCGCTGATGCTGCCGTTCGTGCCCTTCTTCTGGATGCTGTTTGATCAGAAGGCGTCCACCTGGGTGGTGCAGGCGCGGTCCATGGACCCCAACGTGGGCGGCATCGTGTTCCAGCCCAGCCAGATGCAGTTCATCAACCCCATGCTGGTGATGCTGCTCATCCCCTTCCTGACGGCCGTGGTGTACCCGGCCTTCCAGCGGATGGGCTGGGAGCTGACGCCGCTGCGGCGCATGCCGCTGGGCCTGGTGATTGGCGCCGCGTCGTTCGTCATCGCGGGCTTCTTCCAGGTGGCCATGGAGGGCGGGACGACGCTGAACATCGCGTGGCAGCTCTTGCCGTACATCGTGCTGACGGTGGCGGAGATCCTGGTGTCCACCACGGGCCTGGAGTTCGCGTACACGCAGGCGCCCCGGCAGATGAAGGGCACCATCCAGAGCGTGTGGCTGGTGACGAACACGCTGGCGAACGTGGCGGTGGCCATCGCCGCGGCGCTCAACGTCTTCACGGGCTCCGCGCAGTTCTTCTTCTACGCGGCCCTGGCCACCGTGGCGGCCGTGGGCATGGCGCTGGTGGCCCGCCGCTACGTGGTGCGCGACTACTACCAGACGGACGCGCAGGCCCCCATGGACGGCCGCAACCCGGGCGTCGAGCCGAAGCCGGCCTAGTGGCGCAAGAGATGACGCCGGAGCCCCCTGGGCGCTCCGGCGTTCATCCCCGCTTCATGACGAACTCAGCGTGGATGCGCCGTGCCTCGATGACACCGGCATCCCTTGAATCGGGGGCCTCCGCCCTGTCGTCGTGGGGGTCGAGCGAGAGGTAGACCGAACCCGACTCCAGGATGAAGGCCGTGTAGCCCGGGACGAAATAGAACGCGGAGCCCTCGTCCCAGGCCAGGTCGAACCGGGTCACCCCGCTGAGCCGCAGGCGCAACTCCGCCACAGGGCTCTCCGGCCGAGGGACACAGGTGATGTCGATGACCACCCCTGCCCCTTCCACCGTCTGGACCGTGAACGCACGAAGCGTCCCGTCGTGGAGGGCCCAGTGCCCCGCGATCTCGTCCAACGACTGTCTGCCTTCGGATGTGCTCATTCCAGGTCACCTAGAGCCCCGCCTGCGCTGGCGGTTGCGTGGAGGGTGACGTGGAAGGCCCCCGGCGTGGAAGCTCCACCGTGAAGGTGGCTCCCTGCCCCGCCTCGCTCTCCACCTGGACCGAGCCCCCCAGCCGCTCCACGAGCTGGTTCACGATGTGGAGGCCCAGGCCCAGCCCGCCGTAGTGGCGGGACGACACCGCGCGCTCGAAGGCCCGGAAGATGCGCGCGTGCCGCTCCGCCGGGATGCCGATGCCCTGATCCCGGACCTCCAGGCGGGCCCTCACGGCGTCTCCCTCCACCCGGACTTCAATGGGCCTTCCTTCGCCGTACTTGATGGCGTTGGAGAGCAGGTTGGTGACGATCTGATCCAAGCGCGACCGGTCCCACACCCCCGGCATCGCCGTGTCGGCGTGGACCTGGAGCCAGGTCCCCGACGTGGCCAGCTCGGGGGCGAAGCGCGCCGCGACGTCCCGGACCAGCGCGGCCAGGTCCACCTCCTCGAACTCCAGCTCGAGCTTTCCGGCATGGATGCGGGAGACGTCCAGCAGGGTGTTGACGAGCTTCGCCATCCGCTTCGCCTGACGCTCGATGACCTCCAGGGAGTGAGTCACCGTCTCCACCCGCGCGGTCCGCAGTGCCCCGGTCCGGGCAAGGCGCATCAGGCCCTGCACCGATAACTGGAGGGACGTGACCGGGGTCTTCAGCTCATGGGAGGCAATGGAGAGGAACTCATCCCGGAGGCCAATCGCCAGCTGGGCCTGCTGGTAGAGGCGGGCGTTGTCCAGCGCCATCGCCGCGCGGCGGGCCAGCTCCTGCGCGAGCGCGAAATCCGCCGGGCCATACCGGCCACCGCCCTCAACGCGGGCGAGCGTGAGCGCGCCGAGCGTATGCCCCCGTGCGAGCAGGGGCACCGAAATCCACGACTGGAACTCGACGACCTCGGACAGGCCTTGCCCGTCCCGGACGCACCCCAGTGACATGGAGGCGCACCCCTCCGGGCAGAACTCCGGTTCGCCCAGGCGGAGCACCCTCCCCGGGCCATGCGCGGCCTCCAGGTCGGGCAGCGCGCAGTGCATCCGCGCGGTCGCGGTGGCGTGCAGCACGTCGGAGCGAGCCTCGGTGATGCGCTGGAAGGAATGCCCCCCGTCCAGCAGGTCCACCGCGCACCAGTCGGCGAACCGCTCGACGGTCAGCGCGGCCACGCTGCGCAGCGCGTCCTCGGGGGCGAGCGAGCCGGTGAGCAGCCCGGACGCCTCCGCCAGGAGCGCGGACCGCCCCTCCTGCGCCTCCGCGCGGGCGCGCGCCTGTTGTTCCCGCTGAAAGGTCTGATCGCGCTCCTGCTCGGCCCGGCGGTGCTCGGTGATGTCGATGCCGGTGCCGATGACGTACTCAATCGCTCCCGACTCGCCTCGAAGCACGTTGCTGGCCCAGGAGATGAGGCGGCGCTCTCCCTTGCGTGTCATCCAGTGATGCTCGGACTGCTCGAACCCCAGCCCGGCCGCGAGCACTGCGAAGTTCTTCGCGACCCGCTCCGCGTCTTCCGGCGGCTGGAGCCGCGTCCAGAAGTACGCACCGCGCAGCTCCTCGAAGGAGTAGCCCGTCATCTCCTGGCACGCCCGGTTGAAGCGGACGATCCTCCCTTCGGGATCCAGGACGATCACCAGGGCGCGGGCCGTGTCCAGGACCGCCGAGCTGAAGTCCCGCTCCCGCTGGAGCGCGCGCTCGCTGTCCAGGGTCCGCGCGAAGAGCTGCCGGTGGACGAGCGCGGTGTGGAGCACACCCCCAAGCCGCTCCACCATGCCCCGGTATTGCCGCGGCAGCCGCGGCTCGCGGTCGAAGTACAGCAGCAGCAAGCTGGAAGGAGCCCTCGCTTCGTCGATGGGCACGGACCACCGCACGAGCCCCGGCGAGTCCAGCTCCGGATAGGGCAGGTCGACCCAGTGGGGCGCTGGCTGTCCCAGGCGCGGGGGCAGCCCTGGAATCGGCAGCTGGCGGGACGCCGAGGACAGTCCGCTCGCGCCCAGCAGACCGACGTGTCCCCGCTCATCCGGCTGGAGCCAGAGGGCGACCGCGCACCCCAGCCGCTCCGCGACGCGGTCCAGGAAGTCGTCGGCGGGCTTGTAGGGATTGAGCAGATCAAGCGCCGCGACGGTGAGCTCCTGGAGCACGCTCAAGAGCGCGAGCCGCTCCTCGGTGAGCTTGTGGTCCCCGTCCGCGCCGTGGTCCGCCATGCGGCACCTCACTCCCTCATCCAGGCAGGGCGACCACCACCGCTGTCTTGTTGTGGAACTGGGGGACCCCGCCTCCCATGGCCCCCACCTCACCCAGGGTCAGACAGCCCACGACCGGGACGCCCGCTCCGAGCGCGTCCTGGAACCTCGCGAGCTCGTCTTGGACGAACTCCCCCAGGACGAGGTACCGGGAGACGCAATCGAACACCACCGCGCCACCCAATGCGCCAGGGGTTGCTTCCCGGGCCAGGGTGGCGGCAATGCCAGCGGCGTCGAGCAGGTCCGTGCGCTTGCCCTCCATCACGCGGACCAGGGAGCCGTCCGGGACCTCGGCGATGAAGCGCACCGAACCATCGGGTTCGACGGTCAGGGGGTCTCGGATCACGAACTCGCCATTGGCCTGGGGAATCCCCAGCGGGTGGGTCATCGCGAAGCGGGGGAAGCTTTGCGCGTCCAGGGCGTCACCCCGGCTCTCGGCCGTGTGCCGGTAGACCTCGAAGGCGCGCTCGTAGTCGAGCTCGACGGCGGTCGAGCCCCGGGCCTTCGTCACCTGCGAGGGCGGACCATAGGGAGACCAGCCGTGCTGGATGCCCACGCCCAACGGCTCCAGGGCATCAAAGGCAATCACCACCACCTGGTCCTGCCAGGCATGCCCGTGCGTGAACTGGGCCGTCTTCACGAACCGGACGTTGTTGCCCGCTCCGCCGCCCGCCCAGCGGATGCCCGCGCCCGCCTCCTGTTGAGCCCCGCGCACGACCTCCGTCGAGTTGCCGCTCAGCGCGTCCGGCAGGACGAACAGCGTCCGCCGGTATCCAGGCGGCTTGGGAGGCAGCTTGCTGACGGCCTCGGCCACCGCCGCGCGTCCGGCCGCTCGCGGGCTCACGCTGACCGGCCCGCCCATTCCCACGCCGACGCGGAAGTCGTCGCCGCGGAAGAACGCGATGACCACGCCCTGGAGCAGCAGCTCCGTTCCCGCGAAGACGCCCGCCGCGCAGCACCCGGCCCAGGGGATGTCCCCGAGCTGCGCGCCGACCGCGGACGCCAACGCCACCGCGTCGTACTGGTCCGTGCACAGCACGAGCGCGAAGCTGGGGGCGTCCGCGCCTCGCAGCGCCTCCTGGCTCGCCTCCCGCGCGGCGGTGGTGCAATCCGCCGAGCGGCTCTTTCCAATCTGGATCCGCATGGGCTCTAGAGAATCGATACCCACGCGGGAGCGGGCGTGCAGGGCTCCCACGGCCCACGAAAAACGCCGGAGCACCCAGGGGGCGCTCCGGCGTTCGTGCTTCAGCAAGACTGCCCTGCCCGGCTCAGGTGGCCGGGTGGACGGTGCCTTCCTGGTGCGCGGGCGTCGACGCGGGCGTCACTTCGTCCGTGCCGTGCATCATCCGCTTCAGCATGGGGGCGAGGAACAGCAGGATGACGCCCGACAGGCCCGCGCCGATGACGATGGTGAGGAACACGCTGAACTCACCCATCTTCTCCGAGTAGCCACCCAGCACGCCGGACAGCTTGTTGGCCACCGCGTTCGCCAGGAACCACACGCCCATCATCGCGGAGACGACGCGCTGGGGCGCCACCTTGCTCACCATGGACAGGCCCACCGGCGACAGGCACAGCTCGCCCATGGTGTGGAAGAGGTACGCCATGATGACCCACCACGCCGCCGCCTTGCCGTCCATCGCGCTCTCCTTGGAGGCGCCCAGCATGAAGGCGAAGCCCACCGACAGGAAGATGAGCCCCAGGGACATCTTCACCGGGATGCTCAGGTCCTTGCCCTTCGCCGCCAGCGTGCTCCACACCGCCGCGAAGATGGGCGCCAGCGTCACGATGAAGACGGAGTTGAAGTTCTGGAACCAGGTGGTGGGCACCTCCCAGCCGAACATGGAGCGGTCCACCTTCTGGTCCGTGTAGAGGTTCATCAGGCCGCCCGCCTGCTCGAAGCCCGTCCAGAACGCCACCACGAACAGCGCGATGATGAAGATGACGATGATGCGGTCCCACTCCTGGCGGCTGAAGGCGTGGTGCTTGCCGTCCGGCGTCGTCGTCTGCGCCTCGGTGGGGCGCGGCGCGGGCGCGAGGCCCACGTTGCCCAGGTACCGCTTCGCCAGCGCCACGAAGATGATCACGCCCAGGGTCATGCCCACGCCGGCGGAGCCGAAGCCCCAGTGCCAGCCCACGCGCTCACCCAGCGTGCCGCAGATGAAGTTGCCCAGCACCGCGCCCAGGTTGATGCCCATGTAGAAGATGGTGAAGGCACCGTCGCGCCGGCCGTCACCCGCGGGGTACAGCCCGCCCACCATGGTGGAGATGTTCGGCTTGAAGAAGCCGTTGCCGATGATGAGGAAGCCCAGGCCCGCGTAGAAGATGGAGATGCCGGGGAGCGCCAATAACAGGTGGCCGATGATCATCAGCACGCCGCCCAGCAACACCGCCTTGCGCTGGCCGATGAAGCGGTCCGCGATGTAGCCGCCAAGAATCGGCGTCAGGTACACGAGGCCGGTGTACGTGCCGTAGAGGCTCAGCGCATCCGCGGTGGACCAGCCAAAGCCGCCCCGCACCTTGTCGGTGAGGAAGAGCACCAGCAGGCCGCGCATGCCGTAATAGGACATGCGCTCCCACATCTCGGTGGCGAACAACAAATACAGGCCCGGGGGATGCCCCTTGCGGGCCTCGCCCGCGGCGACGGTGCTTTGCATGCCGTGAGTTCCTCGAACGGATTCTTGTGAGGGGGAACGAAAAGTCGCGCGACTGTAACAGGAGTCCCGCCCTCGGCGAGGACAGAGGACACCCCGCGTCCTTGGGAACTCCCGCCCCCTGCGCGAGCAGCCCTCCGGCCCCCCGCCGTTCGTGGCCGGGCGCGTCAGCCGATGCGCCGCGGCCAGCGACCGCGACTCGCACCCGCGGTGGGGGTGGAGGCCAGGGGCTCCGCGTGCGCGGGGCGCATGGGCAGCCGGACCTCCACGCGCGTGCCCTTCTCCAGTTGGCTGGTGATGTGGATGCGGCCCCCGTGCTGCAGGATGATGCGCCGGCTGAGCGCCAGGCCCAGGCCCGTGCCTTCACCCGCGGCGCGGGTGGAGAAGAAGGGCTGGAAGAGCTTCTCCAGGTCCTCCGGGCGGATGCCCACGCCGGTGTCCTCGATGGTGACGAGCGCCTCGTCGCCCTGCTGGGCCGTCTCCACCAGCACGCGGCCGGCGTCACCCACCGCGCGCAGGGCGTTGTCCAGCAGGTTGAGCCACACCTGGTTGAGGGTGCCCGGGTCGCCCCAGATGGGCTCCGCGCACTGGTAGGCGCGCTCCACCACGACGGCCGGGGGGATGCGCCAGCCCAGCACGCTGAGCGAGGAGTCGAGCGCCGCGTCCAGCCGCACCGCCACCGGCTTCTCCGCCGTGCGCACGAAGGACAGCAGCGACTCCGCCAGGTGGCGGATGCGCTGGCCGCACTCCTCCATCACCTCCAGCATCGCGGTGCCCAGGTTGGGGTCCCCGCCCGTCTGCTTCCCCTGCATGACCTCCTTGAGCGGGATGAGCGCGTTCATCAGCCCGTTGAGCGGGTTTCGCACCTCGTGCGCGAAGCCGGAGGTGAGCAGGCCAATGGCCGCCAGCCGCTCGTTCTCCGCCGCGCGCACGGCCGCCTCGCGCAGGCGCAGCTGCGTCTCCACGCGCGCCAGCAGCTCACGCGGGCTGAAGGGCTTGCCCAGGTAGTCATTGGCGCCCGCGCCCAGAGCCTCCACCTTGGCGGACACCTCCTGGCGCGCGGTGAGCAGGATGACGGGCATGTCCACCGTCTGCGCATGGGCGCGCAGCTGCACCAGGAGGTTGAGGCCGGACTGCACCGGCATCATCACGTCGGACACCACCAGGTCCGGCCGCTCCTCCATCGCCCGGCGCACGCCCTCTTCCCCGTTGGCGGCCTCCAGCACCCGGTAGCTGGGCGCGAGGATGTCCGCGATGAAGGCGCGGATCTCCGCGTCGTCCTCCACCACCAGGATGCGGGGGGCCTTCGAGTCAGCGCGCGTGTGGTCCTGCGGCTCCGTGGGGCGCTGCGCCCCGGCGACGGTGGCGGCCAGCACGGTGGCGAAGCGGCCGGAGCTGCGGCGCTCGCGGCGCGTGGGCAGGTCCGTGGCGCGGCGCTCGCGCAGGTCCTCGCGCAGATGCCGGGTGCCCTTGGGCAGCCGCACGCGGAAGCTGCTGCCCTGCCCCGGCGTGCTCGACACCTCGATGCCGCCCGAGTGCAGCGCCAGCGTCTCCTTCACCAGCGCCAGGCCGATGCCGCTGCCCCCGAAGCGCCGCGTGCCAGTCGTATCCGCCTGGGCGAAGCGGTCGAAGATGACGGCCAGGTCCGCGGGCGCCATGCCCTGCCCCGTGTCCACCACCTCCACGTGCACGTCCGTGTCGTCCTCGCGCAGCCGCACCGCGATGCTGCCGCCGGCCGGCGTGAACTTGAGCGCGTTGGAGACCAGGTTGTGGAACACGCCCTCAATGCGCTCCGCGTCCGCGTGCACCGGCGACACCGGCCCGCCCTCCAGCGAGAGGGTGAGCCCCTGCTTCTCCGCCACGGTGCGGAAGGGCAACAGCTGCGAGGACAGGAACGCGTGCAGCTCCAGCGGCTGGTAGCGCAGCCGCACCTTGCCTGCCTCCAGCTGCGCCAGGTTGAGCAGGTTGTCGATGAGCCGCAGAAGCCGCTGCGTGCTCCGGTCCAGCGTCACCAGGTGCTGCCGCACCACCGTGGGCAGCGACTCCGGTTCCTTCTGGAGCGCGTCCAGCGACAGCAGGATGAGCGTGAGCGGCGTGCGCAGCTCATGGCTCACGTTGTCGAAGAACTCCGTCTTCAGCCGGTCCTGTTCGCGCTGCTTGACGAGCGCCGCCTCCAGCTTCGCGTTGGCCTCCGACAGCTCCCGCGTGCGCGCGATGACGCGGTCCTCCAGCGCCACGTTGCTGCCAAAGACTTCGTCGTAGCGCTGCTGCAGCTCTCGCAGAGAGCCCATGTTCGCCTGGGCCTGCGCCGCGAGCAGCTCGTCCTTGCGCTTGAGCTCGCGCCACCGGTCCAACCAGCCGCCCAGCGCGAAGCCGCCCATGCCCAGCGACGCCACGGAGAAGAGCGCGTCCCCCCAGCCCAGGTGCGTGGCCAGCAGCCCGCTCACCATGCCCAGCAGCAGGCCCAGGTAGTGGCCCCAGAGCGTGGGCGGATCCGTCCAGGTGAGGTGGTAGCGGCACGCCTGGCCGCCCAGCACCTGGCACTCCGTCTCCCGCACCTCCGCGGGCGCCAGGCCCCAGATGGTGGGGAAGGACGCGAACTGGCCCATGCGCAGCTCGCAGATGTTGCGGTTCTGCTCCGGAGTGCTGCTGCGGTAGGACAGCTTGAGCCGCTTGTGCTCCAGCAGGTCCACCGCGAACGCCCCCACCCGGTTGTAGCTGGGGGAGAAGTCGATGGTCTGCTTGTAGCAGGCCTTGGGCGAGCCGAAGGCGCGCAGCATGTAGAAGACGAAGCCCAGCGCCTGCGGCGACGCGGTGAAGAGGCCCGCCTCGCGCATGAAGCGCGAGTCGCCGGAGTCCTCGCGCAGCGCCGCCGCCACGCGCTCCAGGAAGCGCAGCGAGACGTAGTTGGTGGGCTGGCGCATGTAGTCCAGCCCCAGGCTGAACGCGTGCTCGCGCCACACCCGGGCCAACCGCTCCGCGCCAAAGCGGTGCTCGAAGTAGAGCAGCAGCGTGGACGTGGCGCGGACGCTCACCTCGGGGGCGTTGTCCGCGGACACGTCCTGCACCTTCACCGCCGGCAGGCGTTGGGTCACGGCTTCGTTCCTTCGGTGACCAGCGTCACCGCGTACTTCAGTCCCTCCGGGTCCTCGAGCATGGCCAGGAAGTCGGCGCAGTGCGCCTGGTAGGCCTCGAGCCCGCCCAGGACCGCCGCGCCCACCGGCGCCAACGCCTCGAAGCGCGTCTTCCAGTCGCGCACGAGCCGCGCCTCCGCGGCGCCCGGGGAGAGGTAGAAGGGCATCAGGTGCACCCGCACGTCCGTGAGCCCCGCGCGGCGGAACTCAGAGTACAGCTTGCGGCCCACGTACAGGTCGAACCCCTGCGCCGCCAGGGCCTCCACGATGCGCTGGGTGCCCACGCGCAGGTGCTCCGGGAAGGGCCAGTTCTGGAGGCCCAGCCCGTCGATGTCGGACACCACCACCCGCCCCCCGGGCCGCGTCACGCGGATGAGCTCCGCGAGCGCCACGTCCCGGTCCGGCAGGTACTCGAAGACGTACTGGCTCCACGCATAATCGAACGCGTCCGAGGGCAGGCCCGTGGTGCGCACGTCCGCCTGGAGGAGCGTCAGGTTCGGGCGGTGGGCGTTGCGCGATCGCGCCTCCGCGAGGCGGCCGTCGTGCAGCTCCACGCCGGTGACGTGGCCGCCCTCCCCCACCAGGTCCGCCATCAATTCGGCGATGCCGCCGGGGCCGCAGCCGGCGTCCAGCGCGCGGTCCCCCGGCTTGAGGCCCGTGCGGAGGAGGACGTCGCGCGTGTCCTGGGACTGCTCCTGCTCCAGCAGGCGGCGGGACTCGTCAGTGGATTCCATGAGGTACATCAGCGCACCTCCTGCTTCTGGACGGACACCGGAGCCTCGGGAGCCTGGGCGGAGGCCCGGGGCTTCATGCGCCGCATGGGCATCTGCCGTTCGAAGAGCGAGCGCCAGGCCTCGCACCAGCGGCGCACCATGGAGCGGTGGAAGGTCCACTCGGAGAAGAGGCCCTGGTCCATGAAGCCCCAGGCGCCCAGCACCGGCACGTCCAGCGCGTCCACCATGCCCAGCGCCGAACCGCGGCCCCGCTCGCGCGCGTGCGCCATGCACCGCAGCGCCAGCGCCACCACCGCGTCCTTCGCGCGAGGGTGCTCCCGGTCCGCCACCACCAGGTTGAAGCCGTTGGTGACTTCAATGAGGCTCAGGCCCGGCGAGGCCTCGTCCTGGAGCGCCAGCGCCAGCGGCCCCTCGTTCCCATCCACCACGAACATCCGCCGCTCGCGGTGCAGGCCCGCCGCGCGGAAGCGCGCGCCCAGGACGGACTCGGGGCCGGGGTCCGCGCCCAGGTCCTCGCTGAGCAGGCGCACCATCTCCCCCCGGCGGCGCAGGTATGACTCCAGCCACTGGCGGTCCTCCGGGCCCGCCTCGCGTACGGCCGGCAGCGCCCCCGCGTCCACGGTGGGCATCTGGGACAGGTCCGCGCGCAGGTAGTGGAACTGGCGCAGGTGGCACAGCCCCTGCCCTTCCAGCACGCGCGCCAGCCACGTGCCCAGCCGGTGCGGCCACCGGTTGTCGGTGCGCCACATGTAGCGGATGAACTCCACGTCCTCCATCGCCTCGCCCACCTCCACGGCGAGCGACGTGAGCTCGCTGGAGATCTGCTCGCTGCGCCGGAAGCTCGGCATCACCGCCAGGTGCTGCACCAGCCACGTGCCGGAGTACATGCGCAGGCCGTTGACGTGCCCCAGGAGTCGGCTCGCATCCGTGAAGACGAGCGAGCGCCCCAGCGCGCGCGCGCGGCCCAGCCGCTCATACGTCGCCTCCAGCACGGGCAGGACGCGGGGCTCCTCGCCGAAGGGGTGGTCCGGGTGGAAGGTGTAGCGGGCGTCCGCCATCATCCGCCAGACGTCCGGGAAGCGGAACACCGCGGCGTCGCGGACCTGGGGGGCGCGCGCGGACACGAACGCATCCACGATGGCGTCGCGCACCGCGCGCGGCATGTCCAGGATGCGCACGCCGCAGCGGTAGGGCCTCAGGCGCTGAGCATGCCGGGACTCGAAGGGCACGACCTCCACCGAGCGCACCTCCACGCGGCACGCCACCTCCGAGCCGTCCGGCAGCAGCACCATGGTGTCCAGCAGCGAGCCTACCGGAAGCACCTCGCACGACGCGTCGATGGGGAAGGCGAACCCGCCCGCGCCCAGATCCAACACCGCGCGCGTGATGCGCTGGCCGCTGAACGGCGAGGTGAAGCGCACGAGGAAGCGGTGCTGCGCGCTGGGACGGAAGCGCTGCTGTCCACGCCGGTTCTCCACCGCGAGCGTGCGGGGCATCCCCAGCACCACGCCGTCAGGCCCCACGTGGAGCATGCTGGTGACGCCGCGGTAGCGCTGGCCGCCCATCTCGAAGGAGAGGTGGACCACCTCCCCCACGCTCGCGGGCAGCGCCGGGGACACCTGCCCGCGCAGGAGGCCCCGTTCGTCGGAAGGCTCCACCGTGGCGGACTCCAGCTGGAAGTGCGCCGTCTGGCTGTCCGCCGGATGCAGCCACACGGGCAGCTCGCGCCGGAGCGCCTTGCGCAGCGCGGCCTGCACCGCCACCGGGTCCCGCAGCGTGCGCGGCGGGGCGGCGGTGGACTCGTCGTTCGCGAGCCGCCAGGAGATGCCCACGCGCAGGAACGCGTGCGTCCCCTGCTGGACGGGGGTGGCGTGGCGCACGTAGGCGCGGGCCACGTGCAGCACGGGCCGGCCGTCGCGCAGCATGGTCAGCGAGTCCAGGGGCGTGCCCGGCAGGAAGGCCGCCAGCGACGCGTCCATGGGGACCTGGAGCGCGGCCCCGAAGTGGCCCAGGTCCTGGCACTCGGCGCTGAAAGCCTGGCCGCGCAGGAGGAAGTCCACGCGCATTCCGGCATCCAGCGACACGCGTGTGGACGCGCGCAGCTGGAGGATGTCGCGCAGGCGCGACTTCAATTCGCCCTCGGTCAGCGCGTCGTCCACCGTGCTGAAGACGTGCCCCTCCGCGGCCGTCTCCACCAGCTCCTCCAGCCCGTGTTGATCCGACCGGGCGCAGACGAACACGCAGACGGCCTCCGGCGCCGCCCGGTCCACGTGGCGCAGGAAGCGGCGCGCGTTGTCCGCGGGCGCGATGATCAACGTGGGCGCGGTCGCCTCCATGCGCCGCGTGGCCTCCAACTGTGAGCCCACCACCGAAACGCGGTGCGTGTTCAACGCGGACTTCAGCGCGTTGCGACGCATCTCATTGGGGTGGACGATGAGGACTTCGTGAGTCGGCACGCTCATGGATTTCCCCCGACGCGCAAGAGCCACACCGGCGCCCGTGCAAGGCGCCATTCCCGTCGACGCGGGGCTCGCACGCGCCCCGTTCCCGCCATCCGCATGTCTTGAGTGTCCGAGCCTGGTGCTCTCTCTGTTGCCGGCGGGCCCGCGCTGAAACGCCTTCCCCGGTGAGCCGCCGGCGAACAACCACCGCGTACTTTACCTGCTCCTATGGATTAGGTGATGTACGCGGGGGTGAGAGGACTTTTCGGAATAGGTTAAAGGCGCGCGGTCTGCTGGGACCCCTTGGTGGGTAGGGACGCACGCACGAGGGCCATATGAGCGCGCTGGCCCCGGGCCGCGGACGCCGTTACAGAATGCGCGAGCGACGAGGAGGCCCCCCATGGGCGAGACGGTGGATTACGAGGCGGGCATCCGGGAGCTGAAGCGCTCCATGAACGCGGTCATCCTGGCGCACTACTACCAGGAGAGCGAAGTGCAGGACGTGGCCGACTTCGTCGGTGACAGCCTGGCGCTCGCGCAGGCGGCGGCGCGGACGGAGGCGGACGTCATTGTTTTCTGCGGTGTGCACTTCATGGCGGAGACCGCCAAGATTCTGAATCCCAGCCGACAGGTGTTGCTTCCGGACCTCAAGGCCGGCTGCTCGCTGTCGGACCGGTGCCCGCCCGCGGCCTTCAAGGCGTTCAAGGACAAACACCCGGACGCCTTCGTGGTGTCGTACGTGAACAGCTCCGCCGCGGTGAAGGCGATGAGCGACGTCATCTGCACGTCGTCCAACGCCGTGCGCATCGTGAACCAGATTCCGAAGGACCGCCCCATCCTCTTCGCGCCGGATCAACACCTGGGCCGGCACGTGATGAAGGAGACGGGCCGCGACATGGTGCTGTGGCCGGGCAGCTGCATCGTCCATGAAATCTTCAGCGAGAAGAAGCTCGTGGGGCTGAAGGTCGAGCATCCGGACGCGGAGGTGGTGGCCCACCCGGAGTGCGAGCAGCAAGTCCTGCGGCACGCGGACTTCATCGGCTCCACCAAGGCCATCCTGGATTACGTGGTGAAGAGCCCGAAGAAGAAGTTCATCGTGGTGACGGAGGCGGGCATCCTCCACCAGATGAAGAAGGCCGCGCCGGACAAGACGTACATCCCGGCGCCGCCGGACAACGGGTGCGCGTGCAACGAGTGCCCGTACATGCGCCTCAACACGCTGGAGAAGCTCTACCGCTGCATGCGGGACAGGACGCCGGAGCTGGTGCTGCCGGCGGACCTGCAGCACGCGGCGCTCGCCCCCCTGCAGCGGATGCTGGAGTGGTCCGCCTGAAAGAAGCGGACGCGGACTGTCGCCCGCGTCCCACGATTGGCAACTCGCGTCTTGCGGATGGCGGGCCCAAGTGCCATGGAAGGAACGTGGCCTTCCGATTTCTCGCACTTCCCGCCCACCGGCTGGTGGACTTCCCCAAGACCCTGCCGGACGAAGAGCGCCTCGAGCCGGACCTGCCTCCGGTGCACGAGGCCGTGGAGCGGGCCCTCGCCGGCGCCGAGTTCCGCGACCTGAAAGCCCGCGACCGCCTGCGCGCCCTGCTCCAGGGGGACCGTCCCCCGGCCCTGGGCTCGCCGGGCAAGGGCTTTGGCGCGAGCGCCATCTTCGCCCAGCCGCCCCAGGATCTGCCCGCGCTGCTGCGCCTGGCGGATGAGCTGGAGCACCTGGCCCGCCTGGAGGCTGGAGAGCGCGCGCTGGTGTGGAAGTGCGGCCAATGCAGTGCCCGTTACGCGGTGCCGGTGGCCCTGGTGCGCCAGGTGTCCATCCGCTGCGAGCGCTGCGGCAACCCGGTGCAGCTGTCCTCGCAGGAGAGCCTGGGCGAGGAGGCCCTCATCGACCCGTTCCAGGGCGCGGTGAACAGCAGCCGGCACCAGCTGGCGGCCTTCTTCCGCGAGGCCATGGCGCGAGGCTGGCCGGTGCTCGTGGCCGAGGGCGGAGCCCCTGCCCCGCGCGGGCGTTCTTCCAGCCCGGCGGCCTGAGCCACCTCGCTGGCGTTCCCAAGGGGGCCCTTCCACGGGCCCTCTTTTCGTTTCAGATGAAGATGCCGGCGGAGGCGTCGTTGCGCGCCTCCTGGAGCTCCTGCGTGGCGGGGCGGCCGCGCAGCGCATCCGTCACCTGGCGCGGCGCATGACGGCCCGAGCACTTGGAGCACTCGCACTTGCCGCGCTTGCAGGTGCAGTCCGCCTTGCTGCCGCAGGAGCACTTCGCCGTCAGCAGCTGATCCAGCTCCTCCAGCGGGCGCGGCGCGTCGTCCGTCTTGGCCTCCGGGGCCTTGTGGGCCTCCGGTGCCGGCGTCTGGGGCGTGGTGCCCTTGGAGGCAGCGGCCGCCTTCGCATGGGCCTCGCAGGCGTGGGCGCTGGCGGGCAGAAGCCAGAGGCCGCCCAACAGCAAACCCGCGGTCATCAACGTCGCGCTGCGTGCCATGTCCGCTCTCCTTGGCGAAGGCCCGGGGAAGGCTTGGGGGGAGCCGCCCGCCATCCCGGCCTATAGCGCAGGGCACTCCCCCTGCCAAGGCATTCGCACGCACCTTTGCCTACCCGTCAACGGAGCCCACGGTGCGCTCGCCCGGCGCGGGGGCGCGCGCGTACAGTCCGCGCCCTCCTGCCCGTGACGAACCGAACTGCCCGCATCGCCTTTGTCGCCGCGCTCGTCCTGGGGGCGCTCCCGCTCTGGGTGTCGCGCCTGCTGCCCATGGTGGACCTGCCGCAGCACCTGTACCTCATCTCGGTGCTGCACCGGCTGGACGACCCGACGACGCTCTACCCCACGCTGTTCGCGGCGCGGCACGAGCTGACGCCGTACCTGGGCTACTACTACCTCGTCAGCGCGCTCAACTGGCTCTTGCCACTGGAGATGGCCAACCGCGTCTTCCTCACCGCGTACGTGGTGGGGATGCCGCTGGGCATGGCCTTCCTGTTGCGCAGCCTGGGCCGGCCGTCGTGGCCCGCGCTGCTCACGCTGCCGCTCGCGTACGGGGACAGCTTCGGCTGGGGCTTCATCAACTACCTGGCGGCCCTGCCGCTGACGCTGCTGTGCTGCGGCCTCTTCGTGCGGACGCTGACGGACGCGCCACGCCGCGCGCGCTGGGGCGGGGGGCTGGCGGTGTGCCTGGTGGCGGTGCTGCTCTTCCACGTGCAGGCCTTCGGGTTCCTGGCGTTCGGGCTGCCGTGGCTGCTCCTCACCACGCCGGTGCCGGAGGACGCGGCGGCGAAGGGAATCGTGGCCCGGGTGAAGCCGCGCGTGCCGGCGCTCCTGGGCGTGGTGCCCGGCGTGACGCTGTTCCTGTCGTGGGTGGTGCTGCGGTTCGGCAACCCGCCGGACATCCAACCGGGCGCGCCGTGGAAGGCGTGGGGGCCCACGTTCTCGCCGCAGAACCTGGCGTGGAAGGGCTTCGAGCAGAACCGCGCGGAGTTCTTCCAGGTGCTCGCCAACACGTTCCACGACGGCTCGGACCGCTGGCCGCTGTACGCCGTGGGCGCTGTGGCGGTGGCGGGCTGGGTGCTGGGACTCGTGGGGCCGGGGACGCGCCGCGAGGGCCCGCTGGCGCGCTGGCGGCTGTTGGGGCTGGGGGTGCTGGCGCTGGCGCTGTACTTCCTCTTGCCCTTCGACATCCGGGGGTACGTCTACTACCTCAACACGCGCTACGCGCACCTGGCCGCGGCGCTGCTGGTGGCGAGCATGCCGGCCGCGCGCGCGGACTGGCGGAGGCCGTTGGGGCTCGCGGCGGCGGCGAGCGCGTTGCTGCTGGCCTTCGTGATGGGGCGAGGCTTCCAGCGCTTCTCCCAGGAGGCCCGCGAGTTGGAGGCGCTGTCCGACCTGGCCGCGAACCGGCCGAAGGTGATGGGGCTGGTGTTCGACCCGCGCTCCAGCGTGGTGCGCTTCCCCGTCTTCATCCACGCCGCGGCGGTGGTGGCGCGCGAGCGCGGCGGGGTGCCCAACTTCACCTTCGCCACCACGCCCCACTCGCCCCTGCGCTACCGGGGGGAGGTGCCGCCCACCTTCCCTTCCGAGTGGCGGCCGCAGGAGATGAACCAGGCGACGCAGGGTAGCTGGTACGACCACTTCCTGGTGCGCGGGGTGCACCCGTCGCGCGTCTTCGGCGCCCGGCTCCAGTCGGAACTGGTCATCGTGGGACAGAGTGGAGGGAGCTGGCTGGTGCGGCGGCGGTAGGGCGTGAAGTAGAAACCCGGCGCATGAGCCCTGTCTCCACCGAGCCCCGTCCCCTGCTGGATGCGTTGCGCGCCGGCACAACCCTGCCCGCCTTCCCGGAGGCGGACGTCGCCCAGGCCCGGAAGCTCGCGGACGACGTGGGCTCCGCGACACCCGCGGCCGTGGAGGCCCTGCCCGAGGCCCTGGCGGGCGCGGTGCTGGAGGCCGCCGTGCTGGCGGGACAGGTGGCGCTGCCGGAGGCCCTGTCCGCTTCGTCAGTGAAGCCGCTGGCCAAGGCCGCGAAGAAGGCGCTCTACCGGCTGCGCTCGCGCGGCGTCACCCCGCGGGAAGCCCCCAAGGAGGCGCCCACGGCCCCGGCCCCGGAGGCGCTGCCCACGCTGGTGACGGTGGTGTCGTCGACGGGGCAGTACGGCCTGCTGCTCACGCGCGTGGTGCGCGGCGGCGTGGAGCTGCTCCAGGTCATCGCGTCGGACGAGCAGGGCGTGCTGGAGCTCAACCGCACCGAGCAGAGCCGCGGGGACATCCGCCGCATCCTCAAGCACGGGCTGAAGAACGGCTTCGGCATGGAGGTCTCCCGCGAGGAAGGGGCCCGGCTGCTCGCCGAGGCCGCGGCGCTCAACCTGCGCACCCGCACGCCCTTCCCGCCGGACCTGGAGGCAGCGCTGCGCCACCATGGGGTGCAGCCCATCCACGAGCCCGAGCCCCTCCCCGCCCCCGAGCCCGACGATGTGCGCCATGCCCTGGAGGGCGATCAGCTCCACGCGACGCCGGAGATCGCCGAGTGGATGCCTCCCGACGCGGAGGTGCAGGGCCTGATGGAGCAGGTGCAGGCGCTGGCATCGAGCCCGCTGGCGTTGAGCGGGGTCCAGCGCCAGGAACAGGTGCGGCAGCGGGTGCTGGAAGCGGCGAGGGCCTACTTCACGCCGGAGGTGCGCCAGCGCTACGCGCGCCGACTGTGGCGCATGGCGGCCTTCTTCGACGCGACCGGGCGGGCCCTCCCGGCGTCCATCGCCCGGGGCGAGGCGCGGCGCCTCTTCCACGGACTCGACGAGCCCTTCTCGCTCTTCGCGGAGACGCTCTTCGCCAAGGTCGTGGTCCTGGCCGCGGCGGGTGCCCAGGCCCAGGCGGCGCAGGGCGCCACGGCCCCCGAGGCGCCTCCTGCCGCCCCCATGGGCGAGCGGCGCAGCCCCGGCGGCCTCATCCTGCCCTGACGGCGCCCCTGAGATGTCAGGAGCCGCCGTCAGGAGGGCCCGCGTCCCGGCCGCCATGAAGGGCGCCCCGGGAGCGGGCCCGCTTGATTCAGAGCTGCTCCGTGCGGGCGCACAGGAGCAGGTCCAGGTTCTCGTGCTCCCAGGCGAGCGCCCGCTGGTAGTCGTGGAAGCGCTTCTCGTGCTCCATCAACTCCGGCGGGTGGATGCAGCGCCGGCCGTCCTCGCCCCGGCGGGCGCGGTAGACGTGGTGCAGCATCTCGTGGAAGACGATCCACTCCACGAAGTACCGGGGCACCAGCGGCTGATCCAACGCCGGGTGGATGCGGATGACCTTCGAGTCCGCCGAGTACGAGCCCATCTTGATGCTCTTGCGAGGCCCCTTCACCCGGGGCGCCGGCCCATAGGTGATGGCCGCGTCGATGCGGCTCTGGAAGTAGCGCTCGTTGAGCCGCTCATAGATGCGGGTCAGGTCGTGGTAGCGCCCCACCGGGGACAGCCGCAGCCGCTTGCGCATCTGCGCCGGGGACAGCCGGCGGATGAAGATGCGGTTGCGCTCGATGTAGCGGTCCAGCAGCGCGCTGGCGTCCGGGTCCCCCTTGCGCACGAAGCTCGCGAGCGCCTGGAGCACGTCGTCCGGCGCCGCCAGGAACATGTGGTGCAGCCTCAACCGCCACAGCGCCCGCTGGCGTTGGAACGTCAGCATCGTGTGGGTGTTGTCGTGGATCTCCACCGCCACCTTCCCCCGCAGCCGCGTGCGCAACCGGCGCTCCAATACGCGCCGCCACACCTTCACCAGTCGGTTGGGCTCTGGAGCGACCGGGAGCTGCCGGGCCACCCTCCCCGCGGGGTAGGTCCTCTGTCGGATGATGTTCTTCTGCTTCTTCGCGCGAGCCATAGAGGGGCCGGAGTCTACGGACCCCTCTGACATGTGTAAACGCGCCCGCTTGGTGGAAAGCCAAGGAATTCCAACGACTTAAGGGCACTCAAGCGTACCCGGTCCTACGTGTCCTCCGGGGGGTGCGGATGCCGCATACGCGTAAGTCGCCGTGCCAATTAGCGCCGCCTGCGGCATGGGACCCGGAGCGTCTGGAGTTCCCCGGTTACAGGTCGGACGTTGTAGGTCTCAATGCCCCGAGGTGCACGCCGTCCCGGGCAGGTGTACTGGACGCGGAGCGGGCCAGGAGCCAGGGCGACCACCTGGTTGATGGGCAGCTTTTCGCCCCCCGGCCGGCCAAGCACGGTGCGCACCGGGGCCTCGAAGCGGACTTCCACGGTGGCGGGGGTTGGGGGCTCGGCGGGTTCGGCCGGGGCCGCGGTCGCCACGGCCAGCGGGGCCGTGGCTTCGGTGCCCGCCGCGGCCACCGCGAGTCCTGCGTCTGGCGGGCTCGCGGCGGTGTCCGCGAGGGAGGGTTCAACGGGCTGCCGCGCGGCGGTGTCCGCGAGGGCGGGTTCAGCGGGCTTCGGCGGCGCGGCTTCGGCCGGAACAGGAGCGGGTGGCGTGGGCGCCTTCACGGGGGCCGTTCCCTGGGGACCGGGCCGCGCCGGGCCTCCCGCTGGAGGCCCCCTCATGGGCGCGGGAGGAGCCTGCGCTTCCGGACTGAAGAGGCCCATCATCCACGCGAGCCCCAGGCCCAGCACGGCCACGAGCACCACGCCCGCCACCAGCACGATGGCGCGCGAGCGCCGGGGCGACCGGGAGGCGTCGAGCGTGTCGGGCCCCTCGTCGTCGTAGTCCTCGTCCTCGTCGACGGGCGCGCGCACGACCCGACGGGGCGGCGGCCTTCGCGGCGCCTGGAACCCGACGGTGGACTCGTCGTCGTCCGGGTCTCCGGTCGAGACGGGCGTCGGGTCCGTGAGGCTCCCCCCGGAGGGCCCCGGGTCGGTGTTGAAGCGCTCGTCGTCTTCCGGTGACGGCCGCGGCGGAGGACGGACGTTGCGAGCCCCGGAGTTGCCGGGCGGGGCGGAGCGGTTCGCGTCGCTGGACGCGAAGGCACCCCGGCGCGGGCCCGGAGGCTGCGACACGCGCCCATCGTCGCCCATGCGGCGGGGACCGGACGCCAGCGGCTCGGACCGGCCATCGTCTCCCATGCGGCGGGGACCGGAGGACAACGGCTCGGAGCGGCCATCGTCTCCCATGCGGCGGGGACCGGAGGACAACGGCTCGGAGCGGCCGTCGTTGGCGGACGCCATGCCCGGCCGACGCGGGCCAGGTGGCGGCGTCGTCGCGCGTCCCTCCGGCGTGCGACGCGGCGTGGGCGCGAACGGATCATCCCCGCCACCCGCGCCGCGAGGCATGGCCACGCCAGTCGACGGACGCCGCGAACGGTCTCCCGACCCGGAGCGCGCGGTGGGCTCCGGAGGGCCATTGCGCCGCGCCGGTGCGGGCGTGGGCGCGACGGGCCGGGGGCGGCGCGCGCGCAGCGGCACAGTGGAGTCGCCCTCGTCGTCCTCCTCTTCCTGTGCCTCCTCCTCGTCCCAGGCTTCCGCCTCGAACACGGGCTCCAGGTGGCGGCGCGGCGAGGGAGCGCCGGGCATCGTGCCGACCGCGGTGGACTCGCCGTCGTCATCGTCCTCGTCGTCGTGGCCCGAGGGCAGGTCGCGCGGCCGCGCCATCTGCGTCTCCGGCTCCCCTTCTTCCGCGTCCCAGGCACGCAGCGCCGCGGACTCCGCCGTGGGCCTGCGCGCGGGAGGCCGGGACACCAGCCCCACGGGCGTCAGCGCCGAGGGCCCCCGGGGCTGCGACGCCGTCCCGCCCAGCGGCAGGGTGCGCGCGCCCGTGTCTTCATCGAGCGGAGACGTGCGCGACGACGTGTCCTCCGTGAGGGGCAGCGTGCGCGCGGCGGTGTCCTCCGCGTCGGCCAGCGGCAGCGTGCGCGCGGCGGTGTCCTCCGGCAGGTCCGGCACCGGGGGCGGCAGCGGCGTGCGCAGGGACGGCAGCGGCAGCGTGGCTTCGTGCCGGCCCGCGCGCTTCGCCGGGGGGATGTGGAGCACGGTGCGCTCCTCCTTCTCCCCCAGGAGCCGCGCGATGTACTGCGCCACGTCCAGGCTCTGCTTGAGCACGCCGGACGCGAGGAACGCGTGCAGGTCGTCGCGCACTTCGGAGGCCCGCTGGTAGCGCTGGGTGCGGTCCTTCACCAGGCACCGCATCACGATGCGCGACAGCACCTCCGGGTAGTCCGGGCGCACCAGGTGCGGCGGCGTCGCCTCCTCGTAGCGGATGGCGTAGAGGATGCCTTCCGTGGTGGGCCGGTGGAAGGGCTGCTTGCCGGTGGTGATTTCGTAGAGCATCACCCCCAGCGCGTAGATGTCCGCCCGGTGGTCCAACCGCTCCTGAAGAATCTGCTCGGGGGAGAGGTAGAGGAACTTCCCCTTGATGACGCCCGGCTTGCTGCGCTCCATGAACGCGCCGGCCTTGGCGATGCCGAAGTCGACGAGCTTCACGCGCCCGTCGTAGGCGATCATCACGTTCTGCGGAGAGACGTCCCGGTGGATCAGCTCCAGCGGGCGCCCATCCACGCCGCGGCTGAAGTGCGCGTGGTCCAGGCCCGCGGCGATGGCCGCGCAGATCTTCGCCGCGACGCCGTACGGCATGGAGGCGCCGAACTTGAACTCCTCCGCGAGCACGCGGCGCAGGTCCACGCCCTCCACGTACTCCATGCAGATGAAGATGTTGTCCCCCTCCTTCCCCAGCTCGTGCACCTGCACGATGTTGGGGTGATGGAGCTGGGCGGCGATGCGCGCCTCGTCCAGGAACATCTGGACGAACTCCGGCTCCTCGGAGAGGTACGGGAGGATCCGCTTGATGACCACCAGCGTGGGGTCCGGCGGCTTGTGCGCCAGGAAAAGCTCCGCCATCCCGCCCAGCGCGAGGCGCTTGATGAGCAGATATTTGCCGAACGGGGTGGCCGTCTGGGGCGAGCTCAAGGACGTGGAAGGTGTGGGCCGCGGGTGGAACTTTGAAGCGTGTCCGGAGCCTACCTGCATTCCCGCCCCGGGGGGAGCCGTCCGACCCGCCCGGCGTCGGACTCTAGGCAGGCCCTGTGGGGCACGCGAACTTTCAGGCCCCTGAAACACGACCGCCCCCCAGGGCAGGTGAGCCCTGGGAGGCGGACGGGGAAGGCATCAGGCGAAAGCGGATTACTCGGGGACTACCACCTCGCCCGGCAGGTCTTCGCAGCCCTGCGGGATGATGGTGTAGGTGTAGCGCTGGTCCGTGCCCGGCACGCCGCTGTCCCGGTCATTGCCGCCGGTGCCGCAGCTGGTGATGTTGGAGCTGCCGTTGATGCAGCCCGCGAAGGTGTAGGTATCCCAGACACCCGTGATGCCGTTGGGGAACGTCACCGAGCCGCCATCCAGGGCCGCCTTCTGGTAGTCGCAGCCCAAGCCGCCGTCGGACCGGTCACGCGTCTTGTCGTGGTAGACGAGGATGCCGCCTGTGACCTCGAAGCCGTAGAAGAGGGTGCCCGCGTCCTCGTTGTCCAGGCGCTGGAGCTGGGAGGGCTGCGGGTTGGTCAGCGTGAGCGGACCCGCCAGGTGCACGCGCGTTCCCAGGTATGCCGCGCTGTTCTGGGCCGCCGCGAGCGACGCCGTCAGCTCATCCACCGTCACCTCGTTGGCCGGGGGCAGGTTCGCCGTACCCGCGTCCGTGAGCTTGGGCGTGATGGCCAGGGGCACCGCGGGAGTCTGCTGATTGGCCAGGTGGTGGCGGCGGCCGGTGAACGGCGAGTTGTTCGGCTCCGTGCCGAAGTAGCCCACGATGTCGACGGTGTCGCCGAGCTGCGGGTGATACGCGTCCGGCGTGTCCGTGTAGAACTTATGGATGAAGAGGCCCTCCTTCGGAGCGGCCGGATCCGTCACCCAGAAGTACGAGCGCCAGGAGCCGTTGCCCTGGTCGCTGAGCTTCTCGTAGTGGATGCCCGAGACGACCACGTCGCGCAGGGTCGCCTTCGTGCCGAACGACACCTTGCGCGTCGCGGCGATCTGGTTGGCGGTGGGGCCCGCGTCGCCCGTGCCCGCGTCAGAGCCCGCGTCGGTGTTCGTGCCCGCGTCAGAGCCCGCGTCGGTGCTGCAGACGCCCGTACAGCCGGCGTCGGGGGTGGGAGTGGGGTTGTCGTCGTCACGGCCGCCACAGCCGGCCGCGGTGGCCATCGCCGCGGCAGCCAGGAGGGCCGCAGCGCCCAGCTTCGTGCGCAGTTCCATTTGAAATTCTCCGGGGAGTGAGGGGCGCCGAGGTAGTTGATGTCCGACGCCGGTCGGGCTGAGGATTCAGGCTCTTATACCGGTGGGTTAGTAGGGCCGGCAAGGAACGGACCGGGGCCCTGTTCGTGACATCATCGTCAATTCAGGAATAGGTGGATCATGCTGCCGCGCGACATGTTTCTTGATGGGCTGAAGCCCACACTCCACATCGCGCACCGCGGCGGAGCGCTGCTCGCGCCGGAGAACACGCTGGAGGCCTTCCAGCGCGCGGTCCACACCCACCGCACGGACATGCTGGAACTGGACGTGCACCTGTCGCGCGACGGTGAAGTCATCGTCGCGCACGACGACACGCTGGAGCGCTGCACCGACGGAGGAGGTCCGCTCGCGGCGCTGACGTTGGCGGAGCTGCGCAAGCTGGACGCGGGCCACCGCTTCACGCCGGACGAAGGCCGCACCTTCCCCTTCCGAGGCCAGGGCGTGCGCCTGCCCACGCTGCGCGAGGTGCTGCGCGCCTTCCCCACCCTGCGCCTCAACGTGGAGCTCAAGCCGGACGTGCCGGGCGCGGAAGCCGTGCTCGCCCGCCTGCTGACCGAGGAAGCGGCCCTGGGCCGCGTGTGCCTGGGCAGCGAGCAGGACGTCATCGCGGAGCGGCTGCACCAGGAATTGCCTGACGCGTGCCACTTCTACCCGCGCGACGCGCTGGCCGCGTTCGTCCTGGCGCTCAAGGCGGGCGAGGCGCCGCCGGAGGACGCGCGCTACAGCGTGCTCGACATGCCGCTGTACTTCGGCGAGGTGCGGCTGGTGGACGACGTGTTGCTGAAGACCGCGGCCGAGCGCGGCAAGTGGATCAACGTGTGGACGGTGGATGATCCGGCGGAGATGGACCGGCTCATCGTGGAAGGCATTGGCGGCATCATGACCGACCGGCCGGACCTGCTCCGCCAGCGAATGGACGCCTCTGGAAAGCCGGGTTAAGCCTTCGGGCTCCATGCCCCGCTCCACCGCCCGCGCGCGTCCGGCGACGTCTCGCACCGAGCCCTCGACCCAGGCGCCGCCCCCGGCCGACGCCGACACGAAGCCCGCCGCCCGCAACACGCTCAAGGTGAAGGCGAAGGCGAAGGTGAAGTTGCCGCGCGCCAAGCGCTTCGTGGCGCTCGCGGGCAACATCGGAGCGGGCAAGACGACGGCCGCGAAGCTCATCAGCCAGGCCTTCGGCTTCGAGCTCTTCGACGAGCCCGTCATCGACAACCGCTTCCTGCGTGACTACTACGGCGACATGTCGCGGTGGTCGTTCACGCTGCAGCTGGAGTTCCTCATCCGGCGCGTGGAGCACCACGAGCTCATCCACTCCGTCCGCAAGAGCTGCGTTCAGGACCGCACGCTCTACGAGGACCCGGAGATCTTCGCCAAGTACCTGCACGGCCTGGGGCACATGACGAACGCGGAGCTGGACCTGTACTACGAGTACTTCCAGCGGCTGTCGCGCCACATCGTGCGGCCGGACAAGGTCATCTGCTTCGACGTGCCGTCGGAGGAGGTGCTGCTCCAGCGCATCCGCACGCGCGGCCGCGCGGAGGAGAAGGGAATCGGGAGGCCCTTCCTCAAGGGCCTCAACGGCTACTACGCGGGCTTCCCGCAGGTGCTCCAGGAGAAGTACGGCGTGGAGTGCCTGGTGGTGGACGTCTCCAAGCAGGACATCCGCCGCGGCGCGGGCCGCGAGGAGTTCATGGACCGCGTCTCCGCATTCCTGGCCTGACGCGGCGCCGTTTCGTGCGACGCTCAGTCGCGCCATGCACGACCTCAGCCCCAAGAGCCCGCGCGACTCCGAAGTGGTGATGACGCAGCTCATCCTCCCTCCGGACGCCAACAACCTGAACGCCGCGTTCGGCGGGAAGGTGATGCAGTGGATCGACATCTGTGGCGCCGTGGCCGCCCAGCGCCACTGCCGTCAGGTCGTGGTGACGGCGTCCATGGACGACCTGCACTTCCACGCCCCCATCCGCGTGGGCTGGATTGCCCTCCTGCACTCACGCGTGCTCGCGGCGTTCCGCACCTCGCTGGAGGTGGGCGTCACCGTGCACGCGGAGAACCCGCTCACCGGTGAGCGGCACCTCACCACCAGCGCGCTGCTCACCTTCGTGGCGCAGGGCCAGGACGGCAAGGGCGTGCCCGTGCCGCCGCTGCTCCTGGAGTCGGAGGCGGAGCGCCAGGCCTTCCAGGAGGCGGAGGCCCGCCGCGCCCAGCGCCGCAACCGCGGCCAGGGGGAGCAGAACTGGATGAAGGTGATGAAGCCCGTGGCCGGAGCCTGAACGCACGAAGGGCCGGGGGCACGCCTGCCTGGCGTCCCATCCCGGCCCTTCATCCACGACGATTCGCCAGCTGGCGAATCAGGTGGTGAACGACGTCCCGCAGCCGCAGGACGACTTGGCGTTGGGGTTCTCGAACTTGAAGCCCGCGCCGGTGACGCTGGTGACGTAGTCGATGTGCGTGCCCGAGAGGTACTGGGCGCTCAGCGCGTCGGTGGCGATCGTCACTCCGTCCTGCTCCCACGTCTGGTCTCCGGCCTTCATCTCCTTGACGAGGTTCAGGTCGTAGCCCAGGCCGCTGCAGCCGGAGGGCACCACGCGGATGGAGAAGAAGTAGCCCTGGAAGCCCTGGGCCTGGATGACCGTCTTCACCTGTGCGATGGCGGCGGCCGTCAGGACGACGGACTCGGAGGCGGCGGGCTGGGAGGCCGGCGTGGAGCCGGTGACGGCGGTAGAAGTATCCATGTGCTTCAATCTCCTCGTAGACGACGCCACATAACGCCCTGGCGCCCGAAAAGCCAAGGGACCTGACGGGCCCCTTCCCGGCTCAACAGAAGATAACCCCCATGCCCATCCCCGAAATCACCCCCGCCGAGCTGGCCCGGCGCCTGGCCGGCCCTCCCGAGTCGCGCCCCGTGCTGGTGGACGTGCGCTTCCCGCACGAGCACGAGTGGGTGGCCCTGCCCCACTCTGTGCTGATGCCCCTGCCGGAGCTGGAGGACTTCCACGAGCAGCTGGAGTCCTTCCGGGGCCGCCCCGTGGTCGTCTACTGCCACCACGGGGTGCGCAGCCTGGACGGCGCCGCGTACCTCATCGACCGGGGCCTGGAGGCCGTGTCGCTCCAGGGTGGCATCGACCTGTACTCGCGCACCGTGGACCCTGCCCTGCCGCGCTACTAGAGCGCGGAGGCCAGGTCCAACGTCTGCTCCGTGATTTCGCCGGGGACGACCTTCGCGTCGAGCGTGACGGGCTCCTTCAGCTTGGCGCCCCGCAGCTCCAGGATGTGCTTACCCTCCATCAGCTTGAGCGTCGTCCCGGCGTTCCCGATCAACTGGTTGTTCCGGTACACCGTCAGGCCCGTGGCGATGCCCTTCGGAGTGAGCTTCAACCTGAGGGTGCCCTCCTTGAAGCTGCGCTCGAACGTCTTCAACTCCCCAGGCGTACCAAACGCGAGCTCCTCCGAGTCCTCCAGGTAGATGCCCTGGGCGTCGTTCTCCAGGATGAGCGTGTCCTGCAGGTGGGCGCCCTGCACGCGCGTGAGCGGCGCGGTGCCCAGCATCGTCACCGGCTCCGGGCTGTTGCAGCGCTCCGTGTGCCGCACGGACACCTTCACCGGCTGATTGGTGTTCACCGTGAGCCACACGCCCTGCGCGTCCGCGGCCTTGGACGTGAGCGCCAGCATGATGGGTTCGCGGAAGAGCACGCCCAGCGCGAGCAGGCCCACGACGAGGCCCACCGTCACCAGCGTGCGCACGCTGCCGCCCCGGGGCTTCACCGGCTCCGGCAGCGCGGGGGCGCTGGAGCGCGACGGACGGCGCTCGCCAGAGTCCTCGTCATCCACCGGCGGGGCCACCGGGCGCGCGCGCGGAGCGTCCACGCGGCTGGAGGTGCGGCGGCGCGGAGGCTCCACGGCGGACTGGTTGGTGCTGGTGCTGGTGCGGCGGCGCGGAGGCGGCGGCGCGGGCGCGGGCTCCGTCTCATCATCCGGCGGCGGCAGGCGCGTGCGCTCGTCGTCCTCCAGCTCCATGCGATGCACGCCCGAGCGCGAACGCATGGGCGGCTCCGACACCGGCATGGCGCGCGACGCCGTGCGCCGGGGCGGAGGGACGTCGTCCACGGACTGGCTGCGCAGGTCCGAGCGCGAGTTGGTGCGGGCAATCTGCGTCGCGTTCGGGTTGCTGGTGGACGTGCCGCGCCGGACGGCCGGCTCCGACACGCTGGAGCGGCGCCGCGGCGGCGGCTGCTCCACGCCTGTGAGCGACGGCGCGTCGTATTCGTTCGGATCATCCGCCAGCGCGGGGGACATGCCCGTGGCGCGGCGGGGCGCGGAGCCCGTGCGGGTGGCGTTGCTTCGCGAGCGCTCGCGCGACTCACCCGGCGGGGCCTCCCAATTCATGTCCGGGGGCGGCCGGGGCGGCGCGGTGTTGGAGTCCTCGCCCAAGGGCATGACCTGGCCCTGTTTGAGCTCGTCATCCAGACGATCCGCGAAGAGCGTCTTCATCAGCTCCGAAATCTGCCCGGAGGTGACGAGCCAGCGCTCGTTGACGAGCAGCTCTTCCAGCGCGGTCTGGAACTCGCGCGCGTTGTCGTAGCGGTCATCCGCGCTCTTGGCCAGGGCGCGCATCACCACGTGGTCCATGTCCCGGGGCACGTCGGCCACCTCGGACGGGGACGGGATGGAGCACTCCATGGCCGCCTGCAGCGTGGCCAGCTCCGAGTCCTTCTTGAGCGGCCGGTGCCCGGTGAGCATCTCGTACAGCACCAGGCCGATGGCGAAGATGTCCGCGCGCCGGTCCAGGTGCTTGCCCGCGGCCTGCTCGGGCGCCATGTACGCGAACTTGCCCTTGATGGCGCCGGACTTCGTCATCGAAGCCTGGTCCGCGGCCTTCGCGATGCCGAAGTCCACCAGCTTCACCGAACCATCGAAGCTGATCAGGATGTTCTGAGGGCTGATGTCGCGGTGCACCACGTTGAGCGGCTGGCCGCGGTCATCGTTGCGGCTGTGCGCGTAGTAGAGGCCTTCGCACGCGGACGCGACGATGCGGATGGCCAGCGGACGGGCGATCCACTGGTTCATCCCGCTGGCCTTGCGCATGACCCGGCCCAGGTCCTCGCCGTGGATGAACTCCATGGCGATGTAATAGGTGCCGTTGGCCTCGCCGAATTCGTAGACCTGCGCGATGTTCGGATGATTGAAGCGCGCGGCGATCAGCGCCTCGTTCTTGAACATCTCCACGAACTCGCGGTCCTCCGCGAGGTGCGGGAGGATGCGCTTGACGACAAGCTCCTTCTGGAAGCCCTCGATTCCGGACTGACGCGCAAGCCAGACTTCGGCCATGCCGCCCGTGGCGAGCTTCTTGACGAGCTGATATTTCCCGAATGCTTGAGGATTCATCCCGGGGACTCCCCGGGGGGAGCAAGCTTGGTGGAAGGTGACAGGGCAGCGCATCTTAGGGGACAGCGGTCCATGAGGCAAAGCCGCTCAACCGCCTTGCTGGGGTGGGTCGTCATGACCTGCCTGCTGGCCCTGCATGCCGCCGCGGCCCCCGCGTCGGATCAGATCAAGGTGGAGCGGCGCGGCGAGCTGCTCTCCCTCTCCTGGCGTGACGCGGAGGACCAGCTGAGCGGCGTCCTCACCCCCGCCGTCCCCCGCCCCGGTGAGCCGCTGCGGCTGACGCTGTCGGTGGGAAACCTCCAGGGACCTCCCTTCCAGGGCGCCGTCACGGTCGCGCTCTCCCGAGAGGGCGTGCCGGGCCAGGTGACGCGCACGCTGACGCGCGACGCCGTGGGATGGAGCACCGAGTTCGTCCCCGACGAGGCCGGCGCGTGGGACGTGGACGTGCGCTTCCTCACCACCCGCCCCAAGTCGGCCCACGCGCGCTTCACCGTGAGCGAGCCTCCGGTTCCACCCATGGTCTGGCGCGTCCTGATGGCCATCGCCGGAGGGCTCCTGCTGGCGCGGGTGCTGTACGCCGTCACGCGGCGAGGCGTGACGCCGGAGCACCCCATCCCTCCCCTGCCCCAGGCGCCTGCGGAAGCCACACCCGTGGAGTCCGGTGCCGAGCCTCCAGTGGAGCCCGCCGCCCCTCCGGCGGATCCGCCCGCTGATCGGTAACACCGCCCTTCTTACAGTCCGTCGTTACAGCCATGCGGGCCCCCGGGAGGGAAAAAGTCTTCCCAGGTTGGGTCTGGTCACGGCCACGTCACGGGGCATCCGCCCCGAGCGCCACTTCCCGATGTCCGGCAGTGCACGTCCCTGCCCTGGGCACCGGGGTTGCACAGGGGAGCAGGCGGCGGGTTGGAAGGCGTCGGGCATTACCGGGG
>NZ_RAWP01000094.1:0-41123 GCF_003668935.1 Corallococcus sp. AB032C
GCCCCGGTGGCCGTGGTGGGCTTCGGGCTGACGGCGGTGGGGCTGGCCCTGCTGCCCGTGGCGCCGTCGTACGGGTGGCTTTTCCCGGTGATGGGCCTGTTGGCGGTGGGCTCCGCGCTGGTGACGCCGTGCCTGTCCGCGCTGGTGTCCCTGCACGCCCCCATGGAGCGGCAGGGGGCGGTGCTGGGGGCCTATCAGGCGTCCGGCTCGCTGGGCCGCATCATCGGGCCCGCGCTGGGCGGCCTGCTCTTCACCCGACTGGGTCCGACAGCCCCGTACGGGACGGGCGCGGTGCTGGTGGCGCTGGGTGGACTTTTGGCACTGTCGCTGGTGACACAGGTGCGATTGTCGGGAGCAGGCGCGGAGCAAAGCTCCTAGGATGGGGACCATGGTGGGCAAGCCGCAACACATCACCATCGCGTTCGACGTGATGGGGAGCGATCACGGCCCGTTGGAGGTGGTGCGAGGCGCCGCCCAGCTTTCGCTGGAGTCTCCGCACATCCACGCGCTGCTCGTGGGGGACCGGCCGGTCATCGACGAGGCCCTGGCGAGCATCAAGCACAACGGGGAGCGCATCTCCGTGCACCACGCGGGAGACTACGTGGGCATGGACGAGAAGCCCGGCGAGGCGCTGGCGCGCAAACCCGAGTCCTCCGTGGCGGTGGCCGCCCGGCTGGTGGCGGAGGGTGAGGCGCATGCGCTCGTCTCCGCGGGCAACACGGGCGCGGGCGTGCTCGCGTGCAAGCGCCACTTCCAGCTGATTCCCGGCGTGCGCCGCGCGGCCCTGGCCACGGTGTATCCCACGCGGGGCGTGCGAGGCGCGAAGCAGGACCCGTTCAGCCTCATCCTCGACGTGGGCGCCACGGTGGAGGCCACCGCGGAGGACCTGGTGGCGTTCGCCGTCATGGGCTCCGCCTACGCGCGCATCATCTCCCGCAACGAGCGGCCGAAGGTGGCGCTCCTGTCCAACGGCGTCGAGCCGCAGAAGGGCCCTCCGCGCGTGGTGGAGGCGCACCAGCGGCTGTCGCAGATGGCGGGGCTCAACTTCACGGGGAACGTGGAGGGCATCGACATTCCTCGCGGCACGGTGGACGTCATCGTCACGGACGGCTTCGTGGGCAACGTGTGCCTGAAGATGCTGGAGGGCGTGCACGACACGGTGATGGAGCTGGCCCAGTACGCCTACAAGGAGAGCCTGCGCTGGCGCGCGGGCCTGGCCATGCTGTCGTCCGGCATCGAGCGGCTGAAGGACATCACGGACTGGGAGCAGTACGGCGGCGCGCCCATCCTGGGATTCGACCGCATCTTCATCAAGGCGCACGGCCGCTCCAAGGCGCGCGCCATCGCGAACGCGGGCAAGGTGGCCGCGAAGGCGGTGGCGAACGAGCTGGGCACCGCCATCCAGGAGGGCCTGGCGAAGTGAGCCTGCCGGACCGCATCGACCCGCCCCCTCCGCGCCGCATCTACCGGTGGGACCTGGACAAGACGTACCTCCAGACGGACTTCGAATCGCTGCGCGACCTGTTCCGCACGGCGTTCCAGAAGGCCCATGAGAAGGTCGCCATCCCGGGCGCGTCCGCCCTCATCCGCGAACTGGCGGAGCAGGGGGACTCGCGGCTGTGCATCGTGTCCGGCAGCCCCAAGCAGATGCGCGCGGTGCTGGAGGAGAAGCTCAAGCTGGACGGCATCCAGTGGGACGAGTTCGTCCTCAAGGACAACGTGGGCAACCTCCTGCGCGGGCGCTTCCGGGCGCTCCGGGGACAGGTGGGCTACAAGCTGCCCGCCATCCTGGAGAGCCGCGTCCACGCGCCGGTGGAAGCGGAGGAGGTGCTCTTCGGTGACGACGCGGAGGCTGACGCGTTCATCTATTCGCTCTACGCGGACCTCATCGCGGGCCGGGTGGACGAGCGCGTGCTGTCCCAGGTGCTGGAGGCGGGCGGGGTGTACCCGGACGACGTCGCGCGGGTGCAGGAGGCGTGGAAGAAGATTCCCATCGCGGATCCGGTGCGGCGCATCTTCATCCACCTGGACAAGCTGACGCCGCCCGCGCACTTCACGCCGTACGGCCCGCGCGTGGTGCCCATCTTCAACTACTTCCAGGCGGCGCTGGTGCTGCTGGCGGACGGCCACCTCACGGCGCCGCAGGTGCTCAAAATCGCCGTGGAGATGGTGCAGACGGCGGGGCACAACATCATCACGCTGTCGAACTCGTTCCAGGACCTGCTGCGACGTGGGTTGCCGCTGCAGCAGGCGGCCATCGCGTTGTCCCAGGCGATGGAGGGGCCCAACGCGCTGCTCAAGGCCATGCGCCCCATGCCGGACATCCTGGCCGCGTTCAGCAAGCGCCTGGCCGCGCTGGGCACGCAGCCACCCCCACCGCGCGTGCAGGCGGTGGACTATGTGTCGCTCATCTCCCACGCGCTGCCCCGGACCCATAAGGGGCGCACCTTGAAGCCGCCCACCTGAGCGCGGGCCTTCGGGCTCGGCTGTCTGCCTGCCTGCTTCCCAGCCCCTCCAGCGTTGGGGCCCGTGGCGGCCGGAGTCCGGCCCGGACCGGGGTGTTATCCAGTGGAAGCGCCTCCCACGGGCAGCGGGCGCACGGCGAGCGGGCAGGGGGCCCTGGGCGGACCCCCGACGTCCCTGAAGAATGTCCTTAAGCGCGACCCCCATGGGTGGGAGGATGCGTGCTAGACGGCTGCCCTGCCGAGGCGAATGACGCGAGACCCGACCCATCCCCCGCCCCCTGGCGGAACGCTGCCAGCCGCGCCCGGAGACGACGCGCGCGGAGAGGCCTCCTTCGAGGCGGCAGCGGACACGGCCTCCGGGTCCGCGCACGAGGTTTTTTCCATGTCTTCCCCCCTGGACCTGTCGGGCCCCGAGGAGCGCACCGAGCGCACCGAGGCCCAGGTGCCCGCGGACTCCGCCGAGCACCCCAGCGATTTCGAAACCCCTTCCCGGGCCGCCACGGCCCCCTCCGAGCCCTCCTTCGCCGCGGACGCGGCGGAGGACGACGGGTTCGACGACGATGACGATGACACCGAGGACGCCGGCCCGGAGGTCACCGACGAAATCCTGGCCGCCACCGAGGCCCTGAAGGCCGCGGAGGCGGAGGACGCGCAGGCCGCCGCCGAGGCGGGTGACGAAGCCGAGGAGCCCGAGGCCGTCATCCTGGAGCCGGAGCCGGAGCCCGCCGCGAACGAGCCGGAGTTGCAGGCGCCCACCACCACCCGCACGGGTGAGCCCGCGGAAATCGACCCGGACGAGATGGATCCGGACGCGCTCAAGGTGGTGCTGCGGCTGCACCAGCACGGCCACCAGGCGTACCTGGTGGGTGGCTGCGTGCGCGACCTGCTGTTGGGCAAGAAGCCCAAGGACTTCGACGTGGCCACCAGCGCCCACCCGGGCGAGGTGCGCGCCATCTTCCGCAACTGCCGGCTCATCGGCAGGCGCTTCCGGTTGGCGCACGTCTACTTCAAGGGCGGGAAGATCGTGGAGGTGTCCACCTTCCGCGCGAACCCCACGGAGCTGGAGCCGGCGGCCGGTGCGGCCGGTGCGGCGGGGGCGGAGGAGGGGCAGAGCGGCGAGGACCTCCTCATCACCCACGACAACGTCTTCGGCACCGCGCAGCAGGACGCACGCCGCCGCGACTTCACCATCAACGGCCTGTTCTACGACGCGGCTGAAGGCCGGGTCATCGACTACGTGCGCGGCCGGCGCGACCTGGATGAGCGCTTCATCCGGACGATTGGCGACCCGGAAATCCGCATGCGTGAGGACCCGGTGCGCATCCTGCGCGCGGTGCGCTTCGCGGCGAAGCTGGACCTGGACATCGAGTCGCGCACGTACGCGGCGATGGAGGGCGCGGTGGAGGACCTGCCGCGCTGCGCGCCCGCGCGCCTGCTGGAGGAGACGTTCCGGCTCATCCGCGGCGGCGTGTCCGCCCCGGCGCTGAAGCTGCTGGCGGCGCTGGACGCGCTGAAGATTCTGCTGCCGCCCGTGGACGAGTACCTGCGTGAGAACGGCAAGGAAGGCGAGAAGACCTTCTACGCCTTCGCGCAGGCGCTGGATAAGCGCGTGTCGGCGGGCGAGGTGCTGGACGACGCCATCCTGCTGGCGGCGTTGCTGGTGCCCATCAGCCGCGCGCAGCCGCCGGTGGAGGAGACCCAGGACGAGGGCCGCGCGTCGGTGTCGCGCGTCATCGAGGACCTGCTGGCGGGCTTCGTGGAGTCCGCGCGGCTGCCGCGCCGCATCGCCGAGCGCTGCCGCATGCTGCTCCTGATGCAGCGCACGCTGTCCGGGGAGCGCCGCCGCAAGACGGGCGCCTTCCGCCGCCACCCGCTCTTCAACGAGGCGCTGGCCGTCTACGCGATGACGGTGGAGGCCACGGACGAGGGCCGCGAGGCGCTGGAGGCCTGGCATGCCGGAGAGGTGCCGCCGCCGCGCGCCGGAGCGAGCAATGGCGCGGACGCGGATGGCCCCAAGCGCAAGCGCCGTCGCCGCCGTCGCCGCCGCTCCGGCAACGGGAGCGGAGAGGGCGGCGGTTCGGGCGCCTCCTCCGGTTCCGACGCGGGCGAGGGGTAGCGCTCCCGTAGCAGCCGGGTGCAGCGAAAGGGCTGGAGTGCTTCAGGCGCTCCGGCCCTTGTCGTGTCCGCGAGCCCGGTGACGCGCTACCGCTTCGGCTTGTCCACCGGCTTTTCGGAGCGGTGCTGGTCGTCATCCGACGCCTCCGCCCCCGCGATGTCCGCCATGGTGATGGCCTTGCTGCCGAAGCGCGCGGCGATGCGGTCCATCGCCTCGTTCAACTTCGACGACTTCGGCGCCGCCGCCGGGAACAGCCCCAGCTGCGGCTCGTCCTCATCCAACTGCACGCTCACGCCGGTGAGCCGCAGCGCCTTGCCTTCGTGCGCGCGCTCCAGCAGCTCCAGCGCCGCGCGGTAGATGACCTGCCCGTCGTCCGTGGCCTCGCGCAGCGTGACGCGGCGGGTGATGAGCGTGAAGTCCGCGAACTTCAGCTTGAGCTGCACCACGCGGCCCTTCAGCGTCGCGCGCCGCAGCCGCCGGGCCACCCGCAGGGCCTGCGCGTGCACGTGCGGCTTGAGCGCCTCCAGGCCCGTCAGGTCCTCGTCGAAGGTGTCCTCCGCGCCCACGCTCTTGGCCGCCCGGTCCGGCACCACGTCCCGCGCGTCGATGCCGTGCGACAGCTCCCACAGGTGCTTCGCGCTCGCCGCGCCGAACCGCTCCTCCAGCCAGTCCACGTCCCGCGCCGCCACGTCGCCAATGGTGACGAGCCCCGCGCGCTTCATCGCCTCTTCCGTCTTCGGCCCCACGCCCCACAGCCGCGACACCGGCAGCCCGGCGAGGAAGGCCACCGTCTCCTCCGGGCGCACCTCGCGCTGGCCGTTGGGCTTCGCCAGGTCGGAGGCGATCTTCGCCACGAACTTCGCCGTGGCGATGCCCGCGGACGCCGGCAGGTTCAGCTCGTGGGCGATCTCCTTGCGGATCCGCTTCGCGATGTCCGCCGCCGCGCCGAACAGCCCCACCGACGCCGTGACGTCCAGGAAGGCCTCGTCCAGCGACAGGGGCTCGATCAGCGGCGTGTACCGCTCGAAGATGGCGAACACGTGCTCGCTGGCCTCCGCGTAGGCGGAGAAGCGCGGCTTCACCACGATGGCGTGCGGCGCCTGCTTCATCGCCCGCGCCATGGGCATGGCGCTGCGGACCCCGAAGGGGCGCACCTCGTAGGACGCGGCCACCACCACGCCGCGTTGTGCATGCCCGCCAACGATGACCGGCTTGCCCCGGAGGGACGGGTTGTCGCGCTGCTCGACGGACGCATAGAAGGCGTCCATGTCCACGTGGAGGATGGCTCGCATGACGTGAGTCACTCTAGTGGTCCCCTCTGACAGTGCGAGCCATGAAGACCCTCACCGAATACCTCTGGTTCGAGACGAAGGCCCGGCGCGAGCTGGTGCGCCTGACGGACACCGTGGCCGCCCTGCTGAAGAAGAGCGGCATCCAGGAGGGCATGGTGCTGGTGTCCGCCATGCACATCACCGCGGGCGTCTTCGTCAACGACGACGAGCCCGGCCTCCACGAGGACATCTGGGACTGGCTCCAGCACCTGGCGCCCCACGGCCCTGACTACCGCCACCACCGCACCGGCGAGGACAACGGCGACGCGCACCTGAAGTCCATGCTCGTCCACCATCAGGTGCTGATTCCCGTCACCGCCGGCAAGCTCGACCTGGGCCCCTGGCAGCAGGTCTTCTACGCGGAGTTCGACGGCCAGCGCCGCAAGCGCGTCATCGTCAAGGTGATGGGCGACTAACCGGCCACGGGCCACGCCAGCCCGTGGCGTCCCAGCTCCGCCACCAGGTCCGGCGGCAGCGGGCTCTCCACCTTCACGGGCTCCTTCGTCACCGGGTGCTGCACGGTGAGCGAGTGGGCGTGCAGGAAGAACCGCCCCAGCTCCGGCGCCTCGCGGCCGCCGTAGAGCGCGTCCCCCACGAGCGGCGCGCCCACCCCGGCCAGATGCGCGCGGACCTGGTGCAGCACGCCGGTGAGGATTTTGACCTCCACCAGGCTGTAGTCCCCGGACCGGGCCAGCACCCGGAAGTGGGACAGCGCCTCGCGGGCATCCTCGGCGCCGTAGGGGGCGGGCTCCACGCGGTCCGGGTGGCGCGGGTGGTGGCGCAGCGGCACCTCCACCTCGCCCTCGTCCGCCAGCGGGCCCGTCACCAGGGCGACGTAGCGCTTGTCCACCGCGCGGTTGCTGAAGGCCTCGCGCACGGTGGTCCAGGCCTCGCGCGTGCGGGCCGCCGCGAGCACCCCGGACGTCTCCACGTCCAGCCGGTGGCACAGGCCGCCCTCGCGCGGGTCCTGGGACGCCTGCGCGACCTCCGGGTAGCGCGCCACCAGGGCGTTGGCCACCGTGCCCGTCTCACCCGGCTGCAGGGGGTGCGACGGACGGCCGGCGGGCTTGTCCACGAAGAGCAGGGCCGCGTCCTCGTGCAGGACGACGAGCGGGAAGTCCGTGTCGGGCACGGCCTCGCGCGAGGACTCCTCCACCGTCACGGCGACCTTCTGGCCGGCGGTGACGAGGAGGCCCTTCTTGGCGGGGCGGCCGTCCACGCGCACCTGGCCCTCCTCGAAGAGGCGCTTCATGCGCGCGCGGGACAGGCCCAGGGCCTCGCCCGCGAACAGGTCCACCCGCTGGCCCGCCTTGTCGGCGTCCACGGTGAGGGTGTGCGTCGTCGTCGTCACTCTGAGAGGGCCTCGTACACTTCCTCGGCCGTCTGGAACCGGTCGTCCGGCTCCTTGCGGATGAGGCGATGGGCCACCCGCGCCAGCTGCGGGTCGCCATGCAGGTTGAGCGCGAGCAGCGGCGGAGGTTCCGTCTCCAGCACCTGGCGCCACAGCTCGTGCGGCGTTTTCGCGTCGAACGGCGGACGCCCGCTCATCAGCTCGTACAGGATGACGCCCAGGCTGTACAGGTCCGCGCGCCCGTCCAGCGGCTCGCCCAGGATCTGCTCCGGGGCCATGTACCGGTAGGTGCCCACCAGCTTGCCGTCCGCGGTGATGCCCGCGTCGTCCGCGAGGAACTTGGCCAGGCCGAAGTCCATCAGCCGCACCTGGCGGTCGTCGTCCACCATGATGTTGGACGGCTTCAGGTCGCGGTGCACCAGCCCGTGGCCGTGGATGTACGCCAGCGCCTCGCACACCTGGAGCATGGCGTCCTTCAGCTTGCCCATGCGCTCCGGGCGGTTGAGGTCCGCCTCCTTCGGCGTGGCGGGGCGTGAGGGGGGCGGCGGCGCGCGCGGCGAGGCCCGGCGCGGATCCACCACGAGCATCCCGTCCGAATCCGAGTCGCCCTCCCCGGCGCCGTGGAAGCTGGCCAGGTCCTCGCTGGGCGCTTCCTCCGCGAAGGCGTTGAGGTCGAAGGTGCCGTCGTCCTCCACGTCGTCGTCCTCTTCCTCGTCCGGGCTGTCGACGCTGCCGAAGTCGTCGTCCGCGGTGCGGCGGATGGTGAGCGGGAAGCGCGAGGAGGGCGTGGGCGTGTGCAGGTCGTTGAAGCTCACGTCCAGGTAGTGGCGCAGCGTGAGCCCCTCGATGAGCTCCATGGCCAGGTACGGCTGGCCCGCGTGGACGCCGGCCTCGAAGACCTTCACCACGTTGGGGTGGGCCAGGTCCGCGAGCGTCTCGAATTCGCGCGCGAGTCTCCGGGCCGCGCGGTCGTCCAGCGACGGTCCACCCGTCGACAGGAGCTTCAGCGCGACCTCGTCGTTGCTGCGGCGGTCCAGGGCCCGATAGACGGTCCCGGCCCCGCCACTGCCGAGCGTTTCCAACACGCGGTAGGGACCAATGGCCTTGGGAGGCATGGGAGCGCGGATCCTACGGACCACGTCACGTCAGGGTCAAACATGCAGACGGCGCTTGAGAGGTTGCGAACGCCTGGCCCCTGGGCTGTTTCATTTTTCCAGTGAGACATGGGAAGCCTCACGGACCATGCAAATCGGGAAGTATCGGCTCATCCAGAAGCTCTCCGAAGGCGAGAGGGTGGAGTCCTTCCTGGCGGAAGACGCCAGAGGCCCATGTGAGCTCCAGCGCGTCCTTCCCGAGGTCGCGACGAGCCCCGAGCTCGTGAAGACGTTCCTGTCCGAGGCCGAGAATGCTTCGTGCCTGCTCCATCCGAACGTGCAGCGGGTCCTCGACTTCGGGACGGAGGATGGGAACGCCTTCCGGGTGACGGAGTCCATCGACGGGCCTTCGCTGCACTCACTCATCCAGGCGTTGGCGGAGCAGGGGGCGCCGCTGCCGCTCGGCGTGTGCGCGGGGCTCATGGCCCAGGCCGCCATGGGGCTGGCGTACGTGCACGCGCTGACGGATGGGGCGACGGGAATGCCGCTGGAGTGGGCGCACCGCGATGTGCGGCCCGGGACCGTCCGGGTGTCCCGGGAGGGCGTCGTGAAGGTGAGCGACTTCGGCATCGCGCAGCTGGCGGTGCACGACCTCCGCACGCGGCTGACGCCGGTGGATGCACTGGCGTACAAGCCGCCGGAGCTGTTCCAGGGCCAGTCCCCGGACCTGCGCGGTGACGTGTACGGGTTGGGGATGGTGCTCTATGAGTTGCTCACCGGCCTGCGTCCCTTCGTCGGGCAAGACCTCGTAGGCGCGCTCAAGGCCATCCGCTCCGCTTCCTACGTGCCCGCGGTGGAGCGCCGGCCGGACCTGCCGGAGACGATGCAGCGCATTGTGGAGCGGGCGCTCGCGACGGACCGGGAGCAGCGCTATCCGGACTGCCTCGCGTTCCATGCGGACCTGGAGCGCTTCATGTCCTCCCTGAACGAACCGGTGGGGCCGGACGTGCTGGCCCGGTGGGTGGCACGGGTGACCTGAGGCGGGGGCAGGCAGACCCAGGGTGGGCGGGTGGACGTCCCGGGTGGGGCGGGGATTTCCCTTTCCCGCGAACCATGGGAAAGCTCTGGGGCCATGCAATTGGGGAAGTACCAGTTGGTGCGGAAGCTCGCCTCGGGCGGGATGGCCGAGGTGTTCCTCGCGAAGGCGGCGGGGCCCCGGGGGTTCGAGAAGACGCTGGTGCTCAAGCGCATCCTTCCGCACCTGGCGGAGGATGAAGCGTTCGTGGAGATGTTCCTGGGCGAGGCGCAGCTGGCCGCCCGGCTGGACCACCCGAACGTGGTGCAGATCTTCGACTTCGGCGAGGTGGACGGCAGTTACTTCCTGGCCATGGAGTACATCGACGGGCCCACGCTGCGCAGGCTCGTCAAGCGCTCGGCGGAGCTGAAGCAGCCGTTGCCCGCAGGCTTGTGCGCGAAGATGGTGGCCGCCGCGGCGGAGGGGCTGGCGTTCGCGCACGAGCTGTCGGACCCTGAGACGGGATCCCCGCTGGGGCTGGTGCACCGGGACATCAGTCCGGAGAACGTCCTGGTGTCGCGGCAGGGTGCGGTGAAGGTGGTGGACTTCGGCATCGCGAAGGTGGCGGGGCAGAGTCACCGCACGGCGACGGGCGTGGTGAAGGGCAAGATTGCGTACATGCCGCCGGAGCAGCTCCAGGCCAAGGCGATGGATGGGCGCGTGGACGTGTACGCGCTGGGCATCGTGCTCTACGAGTTGCTCACCGGCCGGCGTCCCTTCGACGCGACGACGGACGTGAGCATGATGCAGGCCATCCTCTTCGAGCCCTTCGTGCCCGCGGTGCAGCGCCGGCCGGACCTGCCGGAGGCGATGCAGCGCATCTTGGAGCGGGCGCTCGCGAAGGACCGCGAGCAGCGCTACCCGGACTGCCGCGCGTTCCAGTCGGACCTGGAGCGCTTCGTGCTGTCGCTGGGCGAGCCGGTGGGCGCGTACCAGATTGCCCGGCTGGTGGCGCAGGTGATGGAGGGGGTGGAGGCCACGCCCTTGGCGCCCACGCCCGCGAAGGGGCGGGAGACGGCGCCAGCGGCCCGGGCGCCGGAAGCGGCGACGACGCCCATGCCCGGCCGTGTTGGCACGGCGTGGGAGCCCTTGTCCTCGCGAGGGTCGATGGCGGCGCCTGTGGTGACGGCGTCGCAGCACGACATGCCGTCGAGCCGGTTCGATGCGGCGACGGATCCGGCGACACCTTCTGCGGGGAGCCTGCTGCGGGAGTCCTCGGGGGTGCAGCCTCCGGAAGTCTCGAAGGTGGTTGCCTCCGAGCAGCCCCTGCTCGCGGGAGCGGTCCCCTCTTCCCGACGGAAGCTGGTGGGGGTGATGGTGGCCATGAGCGTGCTGGGGCTCGCTGGGGGGCTGGTGGTGGCGGGCCGGGGGGAGAAGGCCGCGACGCCCGCGAGTGCTCCCACGCAGGTGGCTCGGAAGGACGACGCGCCCGTGAAGCCGCCGGAGCCGAGGGTGACGCCAGTCGTGCCGGAGTCGCGCGTGGAGCCGGTGGCCACCGCATCCGTGGCAGTGGACAGCGGCACTCCGGCCGTCGTGGCCGAGGTGAAGCCCGCGACGGGGGAGCCCGTGGAGGCGCGTGACGCAGGAGTCGTCACGGAGGCCGTGCCGACTCCGCGAGCCGTGGTCGCCGTGAAGCCCGTGTCGACGAGCACGAATCCTCCGCCGGTCCGCCGCGTGGCCACGCCGGTCCGTCGTGAGCTGCCCAAGGGCAAGGTGGAGTTCCGCGTCCGTCCGTTCGGCATGGTGTCCCTGGACGGCAAGCCCCTGGGACAGACGCCCTTCGCCGCAGTGGAGGCGACGGAGGGCGTGCATCAGGTGCGCGTCGTGAACAAGGAGCTGGGCAAGGACGTGACCCGCGCCTTCGAAGTGAAGGCGCGGCAGGACAACGTCTTCAAGCTCAACCTCGCGGCGGAGTGAGCGACGCGGTTGTCAATTCCCGAGGTCTGGTACCCGGACAGGGGCGTGGGCATCCTCGGTGGAGGCTTCGTCAACCTGCCCTCGGTCGTTGCCGCCCCAGGCCCACATGCTTCCATCCTGCTTCACGGCCATCGAATGGCTGTCACCGGCGGCCAGTGAAACCACGTTCGTGAGCCCCATGACCTGCACGGGAGTATCGCGCGCCGTGGTGGAGCCGTCCCCCAACTGGCCTGTCGCGTTTTCGCCCCACGCCCAGACCGTGCCAGCCTGTTTCAGGGCGAGCATGTGGCGACCGCCGGCCGCGACCGCCGTCACGCCCGTCAGGCCCTGGACCTGCGCCGGGATTTGAAGCGTGCCGTTCTTGCTCCAGCACCAGACGGTGCCGTCCGTCAGCAGAGCGATCTCCTGGAGATCGTTGGACGCGATGGCGGCGACCCCCGCCAGCCCAGGAACCTGTTGGGGGCGCGGAGCCCCGAGCCGTGTGCCCCAGGTCCAGACGGTACCGTCGGCCCTCAATGCCTGCCACCTATCGCCACTCGATGCGATGGCGATGATGCCTTTCAGGCCGTCAACCTGGACGGGATGCTGGTTCGAGTACCCACTCACGCCGCCAGACTGGCTCGCGCTGTTATCGCCCCAGGTCCACACCGTGCCGTCATTCTTGATCGCGAAGGAGTGATACCTGCCCGCGGTGAGGGCCACCACGCTCTTGAGCCCTTCGATGGGCCCTGGCAGGTAGCGGGCCACGGAGTCCCCGTTGCCAAGTTGTCCGTAGCTGTTGAAGCCCCAGGCCAGAGGGGCTCCGTCCTGCTTCAGCGCGAGCACGTGGTAGTAGCCGGGGGCAAGCGTCAGGACGCCGGTCAGCCCCTGCGCCTGCGCACGGGCACGCTGATAGCTCCGTGTCCCGTCCGCGAGCTGGCCATCCATGTGCTCGCCCCATCCCCAGACGTCTCCAGACGGGAGTTGCACCAGGTTGTAGTGCCCAGCGGCGAAGACACGGGGGCCGGAGTCGAGCCATTCGTCCACCGCGCCATTGCAGTTGTTGTCCCGGGTGTCCTTGAGCTCCGCGACGCCGGGCCGGATGCCGGGATTCGTGTCATCGCAGTCCGTGGCGATGGCCACATACCCAGACGGCGCCGCGCAAACTGAAACAGCCTGGGCCACGTCGCCATAGCCGTCCCGGTCCGAGTCCCGGTACCACTCCTGGACGGGCAGCCCCTCATCCTTCGCGCCATCGCAGTTGTCGTCACGGCCGTCACAGCGGAACTCGCTCTGGCCCGGATGGACGGTGGCATCCAGGTCGTCGCAATCGCCGCCCTGTTCCACCAGTGGGCCGGTGGGTTTCACGCACGCCATCATGGCCACGCCATAGCCATCGCCATCCTCATCCAGGAACCACGTCCGCATGCCCGGGGCGTCCGCCTCGACGTCCACGCAGTTGTTGTCCACGCCGTCGCACCGTTCCTCCGCGCCCGGGTGGATGTCCGCGTTCGTGTCGTCGCAGTCCGTGCCTCCCGTGGCGATGGACGGATGCCCATCCCCGTCCTCGTCGCTCTGGGACACGTCGAGTTGGACGCTTTGCACCTTGCCCTGAGGAACCTCGACGAACCGCAGGAGCTTCGTGGTGGGAACACCGTCGCAGGCGTTGCCCGCGAAGGATTCGGCCAGCAGCCGGAAGGAGGTCCCCTGTGTCGCGGAGAGCAGGATGCGCAGCCCTCGCGACTGCGCCAGCGTGACCTGCGTCGGTCCCAGCAACTGGGTGGAGGCGAGCAGCCGCTTGTCGCCATCCTGGAGCGTGACCTGGACGCAGCCAGGGCTGGCGTTCCCACTCCGGACCTCCACGGCCATGCCCCGGTCGCAGGCCGACGGATCCGTCAGCCGGAACGTCGCGTCCTGGAAGTCCTGTCCGGTGTTCGAACAGAACCTCCGCAGGATGACGTCGTCATCGGCGGGCACGGTGCAGCCGCCCAGCAGCAGCACCCCCAGCGTCAACGCGAGCTGGATCCTCACGGGGTCCCCGCCGACGCAGTGGACTCACCGCTAAGGAAGTACGTGGTGACGGCGCCAGCCGCCGCTGCCAGCGCCGTGCCGAACAGCACGTTCGCCACGACCGCCTGGCCCCGCGCATCGTCCAGGTGCCCGCTCACATCCGCGGACAGGTCCGCGTCCCGCGCGGAGTTCACGTTGCCGCGCGACTGGAGTCCGATGACCGACCCCACACCGCCCGCCACCACGCCCGTCCCCAACAGCACCCACGACACCGTCGGCACCCGGCGCATCCCGCGCTCACGGGCATCCGCCTTCAAATCCACGCCCGGAGCAGGCGCCGTCGCGACCTGGGGAGGGCTCAACGCCGCCGGAGTCTCCACCACCAGAGGCCGCACCGGCGCATCCGCCGGCTTCTCCAGCGCCGCGCGCTCCTGCCGCACCGCGCTCCGTACCGACTCGAAGTCCCCCTCCACCTTGGGCGACACCTTCGCCGGCAGCCGGGCCTCCGGCGCCAACAGCAACCCCGCTTTGAACGACGCCAGCGCTTCATCGCGCCGCCCCAGGTCCGCGAGGATGACGCCCTCGTAGATGGCCGCCGCGCTCCGCTCCTGCTCTGTCCGGGCCAGGCGCCGCGCCCGGGTCACCGCCGCCAGCGCCTGCTCGGACTCCAGGTCCTCAAAGAGCCGGGCGGTGTCCGCCATCGCCGCGTCGAAGTACGTGCCTGCGAGCCGCGTCGCCGTCGCCCCCGTCCCCGCTGCCTGCCCGAAGGCCGGACCCACCCCGAGCACCCAGAACCCGAGCAGCCCGCCGAGCACCCGGAAGGAAGGACACCCATGAGGAGTTTTCATGGAAGACCACTCTAGCCGGGCTCGTGTCCCCTCATGAACCGTTCAACCCCCCCAGACGACCGCCCACCCGGGGAGGGGGACCGGGCGGCCACGCGCCCGTGGACGCGACGCGGCGCCGCCGCTAGGGTGCGCGGCTTCATGGATCGCCCTCCCACAGTGTTGCCCACCGCCCTTGAGATCCAGGTCAAGGCCCGGCCACTCCCGCGCCACGTGGGCATCATCATGGACGGCAACGGTCGCTGGGCGGAGCTTCGCGGCCAGCCCCGGCTGGAGGGCCACCGCGAGGGCAGCGTGAGCGTCCGGGAAGTCACCCGCGCCGCCCGCCGTGTTGGCGTCCAGGCCCTCACCCTCTACGCCTTCTCCTCCCAGAACTGGGCCCGCCCGCCGGAAGAGGTCGCCGGCCTCATGGACCTCCTGCGCGAGTACCTGGAGTCCGAGCGCGCGGAAATCCTGGACAACGGCATCCGCCTCAACGCCATCGGCGAGGTGGACAAGCTGCCCCGCTACGTCCGCGAGCCCCTGGAGCGCCTCCGGGCGGACTCCGCCCACAACACGGGCATGGTGCTCACCCTGGCGCTCTCCTACGGCGGCCGCGAGGAACTCCTGCGCGCCGCGCGCGACCTGGCTCAGGCCGCTGCCCGCGGCGAGCTGGACCCCGCGCACCTGGACGCTGACGACCTGGAGTCGCGGCTGTGGACCGCCGGACTGCCGCCGGTGGACCTCATCGTCCGCACCAGCGGCGAGCAGCGCATCTCCAACTTCCTGCTCTGGCAACTGGCGTACGCCGAGCTGTGCTTCACCGACGCCCTGTGGCCCGACTTCCGCACCGAAGAGTTCCTGCGCTGCCTGTCGCAGTTCCAGGGCCGCGAAAGGCGCTTCGGTCTGACGTCCGCCCAGGTCAACCGGGACGACACCCCCCAGCGGGCCAAGGCGTGAACGAGAAGAACAAGAACCTCCTCATCCGCGTTGTCACAGGCGTCACCCTCCTGCCGCTGGTGCTCCTGCTCCTGTTCCTGGGCGGGTACTCCAGCGCCATCCTCCTGGGTGCCGCCGCGGCCGTGTGCGCCGGCGAGTACTACCTCATCACGCAGAAGCGCCTGGGCGCCGCCGCCTGGGTGGGCATGGCCTTCGCCTTCGTGATGCCGCTCTTGCCGCTGCGAGACGCCGCGCGCACGGGTGAGGCCGCCTTCTGGCTGACGTCCGTCTTCTTCTTCTTCGCGTGGATCTACAACCTGTTCCGGGGCGTGCTCGCGGAGGCCCCCACCCGGGCCGCGCACCTCGTCACGGGCTTCCTCTACGGCTCCATTGGCCTCACCGCGCTGTCCGCGCTGCGCCTGCTGCCGGAAGGGCACGCGTGGGTCATCTGCGCGCTGACCATCACCTGGGCCAACGACACGCTGGCGTACTTCGCCGGCCGCTTCCTGGGGAAGCACAAGCTCTACCCCGCGGTGAGCCCGAACAAGACGTGGGAGGGCTTCTTCGGCGGCATGGTCGGCTCCGTGCTGGGCATGTTCGTCGCCAAGCTCGGCTTCTTCCCCATCTTCACCGTGTGGGACTGTGTGGTGCTGGGCATCCTGGGTGGCCTGCTGGGCCCCGTGGGTGACCTCTGCGAGTCCATGCTCAAGCGCGCCTACGGCGTGAAGGACTCCGGAAAGCTCATTCCCGGACACGGCGGCGTGCTGGATCGCATCGACGCGCTCATCTTCAACGCGCCGCTGGTGTTCGTCTATGTGCAGTTCGTGAGGCACCTGCTGCCGTAAGTGCCTGATTTCGCGCCTGCCCGCCCGCCTTGCGGCGTGCGTTGTGCGTTGTCCGTCCCAGGGGGCGCGATTACTCTTCCGGCCATGCTCCTGAACCTCGGGTACTTCATCCTCCTGCTGGGCGTGCTCGTCACGGTGCATGAGCTTGGCCACTTCCTCGTGGCCAAGGCCTGCGGAGTGAAGGTCCTCAAGTTCTCCATCGGGTTCGGACCGAAGATCATCGGCTTCACCAAGGGGGAGACGGAGTACCAGGTGGCGCTGTTGCCCCTGGGCGGCTTCGTGAAGATGGCCGGAGACCTTCCGCACGAAGAGCTCCCGCCGGAAGAGGCCGCGCGCGGCTTCCTGGCGCAGCCGCCCTGGAAGCGCGGGCTGATTGTGCTCGCGGGTCCGGCCTTCAACCTGCTGTTCCCCATCCTCGTCTACTTCTTCGTCTTCCTGGGGCCCCAGGAGACGCTGTCCACGCGCGTGGGCATGGTGTCGCCGGACATGGCCGCCGCCGCCGCGGGCGTCCGCCCCGGAGACCGCATCCTGTCCGTGGAGGGCGAGCCGGTCCGCACCTTCGACGACATGCGCGACGCGTTCGTCGGCAAGTTCAACCGCCCCGTCCCCATCACCCTGGAGCGCGACGGGCAGCAGCAGGTGGTGGAGGTGACGCCGGAGAAGAGCTCGGAGGTGTCCCCGGTGGACACCATCGAGCGCGGGATGATTGGCGTGAGCCCCTACCCGCAGCCGCCGGTGGTGGGCGTGCCGGCGACGTCCCCCGCGGCCACCGCGGGCCTGAAGAGCTTCGACCGCGTGCTGTCCGTCAACGGCGTGCACGTGCAGGACGAGGCCGCCCTCTACCGTGAGGTGGCCAAGGTGCCGGAAGGCACCTCCATGGCGCTGAGCGTGGCGCGCCTGGCCCCCGTGGACGTGGGCGCCGTCACCGGCCGGCTGCCGGAAGTGGTGAAGGTGTCCCTGCCGCGTCAGCCCGGCGAGGGCGCGGCGGCGCTGGGCGCGGAGGCGGTGGACCTCTACGTGGCGAGCGTGGCCACCGGCAGCGTGGCGGAAGGCGCGGGCATCGTTCCGGGCGACCGCATTGTCGCCATCAACGGCACGCCGCTGAAGTCCTTCAACAAGCTGGCGACGGTGCTCAACGGCCTGCAGGCCCAGCCCTTCACGCTCACCTGGCGCGGTGCCCAGGGTGAGCGCACGGAGAAGCTTGCGCAGGCGCCGCTCAAGACGCGCGACGACTACGGCCAGACGAGCGCCCCGCTGGTGTTCGGCGTGCGCCCGTGGAGCTACAGCAGCGCGGACCTGCCGCCGGTGGAGAAGGTGACCATCGACCTGGGCCCGGCCGCCGCCTTCAAGGAGGCCGCGCTCATCGTCCCCAAGATTGTCGGGCAGATGGTGCAGGTGCTGGGCGGGCTGTTCGTGGGCAAGGTGTCGCCCAGCACGATTGGCGGCCCCATCATGATGTACCAGCTGGCCGCCAAGAGCGCCGAGCAGGGCCTGGACAGCTTCCTCAACCTGATGGCCATCATCTCCATCAACCTGGGCGTGATGAACCTGTTGCCCATCCCGGTGCTGGACGGCTTCCACCTGCTGTCCGCCGCGTGGGAGGGCATCCGCCGCCGCCCCATCCCCGTGCGCGTGCGCGAGGTGGCGAACATGGTGGGACTGGCGCTGCTCATCCTGCTCATGCTGCTGGCCGTGACCAACGACGTGACCCGCTAGCGAGGTGATGATGCGAGGACGTACCGCGCTCCTGCTGCTGGGGATGGGATTCTTCGCTGGCTGCGCGTCGCGCGCGGCGAAGCCCCAGCCGCCGGAGACCTCTTCCGGTGAGGAGGGCGCGAAGGTGACGCGCCGGGAGAAGATGCCCCGCAACTACCTGGGGGAGGGCGTCGCGTCCTTCTACGGTCCCGGCCTCCACGGCCGGCCCACCGCCAGCGGGGAGAAGTTCAACCAGAACGCCCTCACCGCCGCGCACCGCACGGAGCGCTTCGGGTCGTGCGTGAAGGTGATGAACATGGAGAACGGCCGCCAGGTGGAGGTGCGCGTCAACGACCGCGGCCCCTTCGTGGACGGCCGCATCATCGACGTGTCGAAGGCCGCGGCGAAGCAACTGGGCATGCTGGACAAGGGCCTGGCGCGCGTGCGGCTGTACCGGTGTGGTAGCGACCGCGTGTCGCAGGTGCCGGTGGAGTTCTGGGCCGTTCCGGCCTGAGTGCCTTGAAACGAAAGAAGGGATGTCGCCTGTGTTGCTCGCGCTGGACACCTCCACGCTGACGCTGTCGCTTGCCCTGGTGGAACGCCAGGGGGACGCCGTGCGCGCCGTGGAGCACGTGGTGGTGCTTCCGCCGGAGAAGCAGAGCGAGGCGCTGCCCGGCGTCGTCGGGGATCTGCTCCAGCGCCATGGCCTGAAGCTGAAGGACCTGGAGGGGCTGGCGGTGGGCCTGGGGCCGGGGTCCTTCACGGGCCTGCGCATCGGCCTGGCCACGGTGAAGGCGCTGGCGTACGCCACGGGCCTCAAGGTGGCCGGCGCGTCGTCCCTGGCGGCGGTGGCGCTGGAGGGACCGGAGGGCGTGCCGCTGTTCTGCCTCGCCGTGGCGCGCAAGGACGACCTCTACCTGGGCGCCTACCGCCGCGTGGGCTTCGCCGTGGAGGCGCTGGCGCCGGAGACGGCCATGTCGCCAGAAGAAGTCGCGCAGCGCATGGCCGCCGAACCGGAGGCCGTGGCCCTGGGCCCCGCGCTCGCGGACTACCGCCAGGCGCTGGAGAAGCACGGCGTCGCGCCGCACCGGTTGCTGTCCGGCCCGGCCTTCCCGTCAGCGGTGGAGGTGGGGCGGCTGGCGAGGCTGCCGGAGGCGTACTCCCAGGAGGCGCTCTTCGCCCTGGAGCCGCACTATGTCCGCGCCTCCGAGCCGGAGCGCAACCCGAAGTTCCCGCCGCTGCCGGGCCCCGCGCCCACGGCGCGGCTGAAGGAAGACTGAAGCCTCCGCCTCCCGGGCGCTTCGTCGTGCTCGCGTGGGCGGAGGCGCTGACGTAAAGGAGCGCGTCATGAGAGAGAACCTTCGGATTGCCGTGGTGGGCGCCACGGGCGTGGTGGGCCGCGAGGTGCTGGCCAATCTGTACGCGCGCGACGTGCCGATGGAGCAGGTGCGGGCCTTCGGCTCGGAGCGCTCCAAGGGCCTGGAGGTGGAGTACGGCGAGGACACGCTGGAGGTGGAGCTCGCTTCGGCGGAGGCCTTCCGGGGCATCCACGTCGTCCTGCTGGCCACGCCCGCGGAGGCGTCCCGCACGCTGGCCCCGGCCGCGCAGGCCGCGGGCGCGTGGGTGGTGGACGCAAGCAGCGCCTTCCGGAATGACGGCAACGTGCCGCTCATCCTCCCGGGCTTCAACACGGAGGCCCTGGGGCCGGGCTTCAGCTTCAAGGGCCGGGTGGTGAGCCTGCCGGGCATCGTCACCAGCGCCACCGTGCACCTGGTGGAGCCGCTGCGCCGCGCGTTCGGCGTGGTGCGCGCGCAGGTGACGGCGCTGATGGGCGCCTCCAGCGCGGGCGTGCGCGGCATCTCCGAATTGGAGAAGCAGACCGCGGACCTGCTGTCTGGCCGCGAGCCGGAGCCGCAGGTCTTCCCGCACCGCGTGGGCTTCAACCTGGTGCCCCAGGTGGGCGGCTTCATGGTGAACAGCCCGTGGACGGAAGAGGAGGGTGGCTGGACGCTGGAGGCCGCGCGCCTGTTCTCCGCCCTGGGCGAGACGCCCGTCCTGGCCGGCACCGCCGTGCAGGTGCCCACCTTCCACGGCCATGGCCTCACCGTGAACGTGCAGCTGAAGAAGCCGGGTCCGGTGGAGCAGGTGCGCGCCGCGCTGAAGACGTCCCCCTCCCTCAAGGTGCTGGATGCCCCCGGCGAGCGCATCTACCCCATGCCCATGCTGGTGATGAGCGACCCGGCCGTCCACGTGGGCCGGGTGCGCGCCTTCCCCCAGGCCCCGGAGTGGGTGACGCTCTTCGCGTCCGTGGACAACGCCGGCCGGGCCGCCGCGCACCTGGTGGACGCGGGCCTCAAGCTGGCGGAACGCCCCGCCTGACATTTTGGCAAAGCCCCCGGGGGCGCCTTGCCTGTTTGGCGCGCGAACCCGGGGTTTTCCTTGGGAAACAGGCCGTCTGGATGGGGCTTGAGGGTGGCCCCGCCCTTGCTAGCTTCCAGCCCATCCATGCGCCTTCCCTTCATTGGCCTCCTGCTCTTCGCGTCCACGGCCGTGGCCCAGACGGGGCCCACGGTGGTGTTCACGAGTTCGTCCACCGCCACGAACAACACCGTCACGGTGCCCAAGAGTGAATGTGGCCAGGAGCGCCGCTTCAGTTGGCAGCGCAGCGGGAGTGCCTGTGAGGACTCGATCTATCTCTACGTGACCACGGGGTCCTGCGGCACGCGGCCCGCGTCCACGGACCTGGTCCTGGCTTCGATCGACTCGGCCAACACGGCGACGAACGGCGTCGTGGCCTTCACCGTGGGGGAGGCGCTCGCCGCGCGCGGCGGCGGCTCGGACGCGGGCTCCGTGACGACGTGCGACACCCAGGACACGGAGATCTCCTTCAAGCTGTGCGCGTCCGCGCGGCGGCTGGGCGGCAGCCTGGGGTTCGATTGCCAGGAGACCTTCTCCAACGTGGGCAGCCCCCCCTTCGTGGTGAAGTACGACCCGCAGCCGCCCGCCACGCCCTCCATCGCCAAGGTCATCGCCCGGGACTCGGCGCTGTCGGTTCAGGTGGATGGCGCGGAGGCGAACTCCACCGTCGTGGTGGAGGCGGCGAGGGTGGCCACGGCGGGCTCGGATGACGCCGGGACGGATGCGGATGCCGGCACGGACACCGATGCCGGGACGGACGTGGACGCGGGCACGGAGGACGGCGGGCAGGGGCTGGTGGGCGCGCTGGCGCTGGAGGGCACCACGGGGCCGGTGACGCGCGTCACCAAGGCGTCCGGCGAGGGCAACGTCGTCGTCAACGGCCTCACGAATGGCGTGACGTACCGGCTCCAGGCGACCATCATCGACACCGCGGGCAACGTGAGCACGGGGTCCACCCAGGTGGATGCGACGCCCGTGAAGAGCAATGGTTTGTTCGATGCCTATGTGGAAGATGGCGGTCAGGAGCGCGGCGGGTGTGCCGCGACCGGCGGCGGCATCGCGGGTGGCGCGGTGCTGGCCGCCCTGGGCATCTGGCTGTCGTCTCGGAGGAAGGTGTCATGAGCAGCACGGCTGTGGGCCTGGGAGTCGCGGCGCTTCTCTTGGCGGTACCGGCGGTGGCGCAGGAGGTGACCATCCCCACGCGCTCTCCGCGCACGGGCGCGGTCATCTTCCGCGCGGGCGGCTACAAGCCGCGCATCGACACCGAGAAGGCCTTGAAAGGCAACACGCCGTACAAGGACACCTTCGGTGACACGTCGCTGCTGCTCGTCGAGGGGGAGCTCCAGCGCTTCTTCTACCAGGGCATCGGCACGGCGGGTCTGGGCCTGGGCCTGGGCTACGGGGAGAAGTACGCGGACGCCAAGCTGGATGACGGCTCGGCGGCGGCGGACAAGGCTGCGCTGAAGGTGCTGCCCATCCAGCTCAACGCCTTCTACAAGTTCGACTACGCGGCCTTCCGCTGGGGCATCCCGCTGGTGCCGTACGCCAAGCTGGGGCTCATCTACTCCCCGTGGTGGATGACCAAGGGCAGCGCCACCGAAGTGGTGGAGGGCAGCAAGGGCAGCGGCGGCAAGTGGGGCTGGGGCGGCACCGCTGGCGTGTCGTTCCTCCTGGACGTGCTGGAGCCGCGCTTCGCTCGCGACTTCGACTCGGACCTGGGCGTGAACCACTCGTACCTCTTCGCCGAGTACACGCATGCGGATGTGAACAACTTCGGCGGCGAGGGCCTGAACCTGGGCAGCCGGCGCTGGATGTTCGGTCTGGCGTTGGACTACTAACCGAAAGGCCCATGGCCTCCCGACCGCGCGCGCACCCGTCCCCGCTTCCGTTCCTCCTCCTCCTGGCCGCAGTGGGCCTGGGAGCCTCCGGCTGCCGGGGGCTGAGGGCGGACCTGGGACCGGAGCGCACGCTGGAGGCGGGAGTGCCGGAGGCCTTCGGCTCCACCTCCCCGAAGGCGCCCTCCATCACCTGGGACTTCGGGGACGGCACGCCGCCCCAGACGGTGCCGGGCGTCCGCCACGCGTGGGCCACCGCCGGCCGCTACACCGTGCGGGCGCTGGACGGGGACAAGGAGCTGGCCCGGGTGGTGCTCACCGTGGTGCCGCGCCCGGTGCTCCGCGCGGTGCCGGAGGACGCGCAGACCGTCCTCTGGGTGCCCCGCCTGCGCGGCAACGTGGAGGGGCTGGTGAACTTCTACGGGCGGCTGGTGGGCGAGGGCAACATGCGCCAGACGCTGGCGGACACGCCGCTCGTGCCGCTGCTGCTGCGCAGCCTGGGGCCCGGTCCCTCAGAGGTGGACCCCGAGGAGGGTTTCGGCTTCTTCCTCCTTCCGGACTTCGACGGCGTGGTGGCGCTCCTGGGCGTGACGGACTCGCGGGCGGCGCTCGCGGCCGTGGCGCGCGAGCTGCGGAGCGCCGGCCACCGGGTGCTGCCTCGCGAGGACGGCAGCGCGCGCGTGGAGCCGGTGGACGGCGGCAACGCCATGCTGCTCTTCGCGGACCGGGGCTACGTGTACCTCGCGGTGCCGGATTCACCGGACGCGCCGGAGCCCGGGGAGACGGTGAAGGCGCTGGCGGTGGCGGAGTCCCCGGACGTGGAGCTCGTGCGCCGCAAGGTGGAGGCGCTGTCCGGACCGGGCATCTCCGAGAACGCGCTCCTGGCGGAGCTGCGCGGCAAGGTGCGTGACGGCAGCGTGTTCCTCTTCTCCGCGCCGCCGGTGCCGGAGGCGGAGAAGGAGGACATGCCGGTGCGCGGCTTCTTCGGCGCGCTCGCGGTGCAGGCGGACCAGGCGGAGCTGGACGGCTTCTTGTCCTCGTCCCGGCCGCTGTTGGGCGGCGCGCGGGGGCCGGCGTCGCAGCTGCTCGGACGCGCGGCGGTGGGGCCGGTGGCGGCGGCGCAGCTGTCGGTGCCTCCGGAGGAGCTGGCGCGGCTGGTGTTCGGCTCGCCGGAGTCGCCCCGGCGGCAGCGGACGCTGGAGCGCTGGCGCAAGCAGGGGCTGGACGCGGAGCCTCTCCTGAAGGCGCTGCGCGGGGACGTGGCGATGCTCGTCTACTTCGACGCGGCGGCCTTCTTCCGGAGCTTCATCCAGGACCAGCGCCCAGCGCCCAAGGGCACGGTGGTGATGGAGGCGGGCCTCGCGTCCGTGCCGCCGGTGCTCCAGCTCATCCAGAAGCAGCTGCAGGACAACGGGCTCGTCTTCCAGAAGGAGGCGCAGGGCAACACCACGCGCTTCCGCACGCGGCTCATGGAGCAGCCGGTGTCGCTTTCGCTCACCCCGGAGCGCGCCACGCTGGAGGCGGGCGAGGTGCTCAACGGCCGCGAGCTGGGGGACGTGGGCAAGACGCTGCGCACACGCTTCGGCGCGGAGGCGTTCGGGCCGGGCCACCTGTCGCTGATGGTGGACATGGGGCAGTTGCGGGCGGACCTCTCCGGGGTGCGCTCGGTGCCGGGCGTCGCGACGGCGAAGCTCCTGATGAGCCAGCTCTTCGTGACGGCGCTCCTGGAGAAGTTCACTCCCTTCGAGTACGGGTTCCTCGACTTCTCCCCGGTGGACGGCGGCGGGCGGCTCCAGGGCCGCGTCGTGCTGCGCGAGCGCTAGGGACACGCAAGCAGGAGGCAGGCCATGTCCGTCACGGTGCTGTACTTCGCCGCGGCCCGCGAGCGCGCGGGCCTGTCCCGCGAGTCGTTGGACGTGCCACCCGGCGCGCGCGTCTCGGATGTGCTCGCGCTGCTCGCCTCGAAGCACCCTCCGCTGGCGCCGCTCCTGCCGCACCTGCGCGTGGCGGTGCAGCAGCAGTTCGTGGGGCTGGACTCACCGGTGGCGCCGGACGCGGAGCTGGCGTTGATTCCGCCCGTGGCCGGTGGGGCGCCAAGCCTCTTCTCCGTGGTGGGCCGGCCGCTCCAGCTCGCGGAGGTCGTGGACGCGGTGGCCTCGCGAGGGGCGGGCGGGCTGGTGACGTTCTCCGGCGCCGTGCGCGACCAGACGAAGGGCCGGCGCGTGCTCCGGCTGGAGTACGAGGCCTACGCGCCCATGGCGGAGGCGAAGCTCACGGAGATTGGCGACGAGGTGGCGCGCACGTGGCCGGGGACGCGGCTGGCCATCATGCACCGCGTGGGCACCCTGGTGCCGGGCGAGCTGGCCGTCGTCATCGCCGCGGCCTCCGCGCACCGCAAGGAGGCCTTCCTGGGCTGTGAGTACGCCATCGAGCGGCTCAAGCAGGACGTGCCCATCTGGAAGAAGGAGTACTTCGACGACGGCGAGGTCTGGGTGGGCCTGGGGCCCTGAGCCCGCGTCCTAGGGGGTGTCCCTAATTAAGCCAAAGCATCATGCAGGCCAGGTGGAGGACCGCCAGGTAGTTGGTGGCGGTCTTCTCGTAGCGGGTGGCCACGGCGCGGAAGCGCTTGAGGCGGTGGAACATGCACTCCACCTGGATGCGCAGCCGGTAGAGGGCGCGACTGTTGCGGCGCCGGTGGTGCTTGCGCGTTGGATTCATCGCGATGACGGGCCTCATTCCGCGCTCCCGGACGGCCTGCACGAGGTGGTCGGCGTCATAGCCGGCGTCGGCGATGAGCGCCTTGCCGTGCGCATACTGAATGAGGTGCTCGGCTTCAGTGACGTCGCCGCGCTGCCCAGGCGTCAGCGTCACTTCGAGCGGTTGGCCCTGGGTGGTGCACAGGGCGTGGACCTTGGAAGAAAAGCCTCCTCGAGAACGGCCCAGAGCATTGCATCGGCCCCCCCTTTTGCGCCCGCGGCGTCCTGATGCGCCCGGATGATGGTGGCGTCCAGCAGCGAGCCGACATCATCCACTTGCAACTGCAGCGACTTGAAGAGCCCCTCCCATACGCCTCGGGTCGCCCAGCGCCCGAAGCGGTTGTAGACCGTCTTCCAGGGCCCGTAACGCTCTGGCAAGTCACGCCAGGGTGCGCCCGTCTTCACCCGCCAGAGCACTGCATTGACGAACTGCCGGTCACCTTTCTTGGTGCGCGGCCCTCGTCGGGCAGGGATGAGTGGCTCAAGCTGCTTCCACTGCTCGTCCGTCAGCTCATGTCGGTGCACTCACCAGGGGTGCTCAGCTCTTCCTTTCCCTGCAAGCTCAACCCTGCCCACGGGGCTGGCGGCCGCTCGGCCTCCAGCACCTTTCTTCAGATAATTAGGGACACCCCCTAGCGCACGCCGAAGCTCGCCGGGACGGTGACGCGCACGCCGCCGTCCTGCTGCTGCGTGGCGCGCTCGGCTTCCGTCATGGGCTTCATCGGCTTGTCCAACCCCATGGCCTTGCGCCGCGCCTCTTCCTTGTCGTGGGCCACCTGCAGCGCTCGCGCGTTGTTCGCGGCCATGCGCGCCGGGTCCGGCCCCATGACGAGGAAGGCGACGGGCGCGCTCAAGAAGAGGATGGCCACCGTGATGAGCCAGGCCACGTCCCGCACGCGGAAGCGCCCCGCGCGCTCCTTCACCACCGACGGCTGCAGCAGCAGGTTCAGCTCGCCCTCCACGAGGCGCAGCGTCATGCCCTCGCGCAGCTCCACCGCGGTGCGGCCCGGGGCGCCCGTCAGCTCGTCGGGGCCCACCGGTTGGAAGTCGTTGCCCTTGAGGCGCTTCTCCACGCGGGCGGACGGCGGCACGTGGATGCGCCAGCCCTTCGGAGTGCGTTCGGCGAGGAGGAAGGGCTCCTCCGGCAGCGTGAAGCCGTAGAGGGGCAGGGGGGCCTTTTCGTCGGGCGCGGCGTGGACCTGGCCCAGCTCGGGCCCATAGCTCCAGGCCTCCGCCAGGGAGGTGCCCCAGTACAGCTCGCAGAAGAGTCCGCCGTCCGCCACGGAGGCGGAGGGCGCGGAAGGCGTGGGCATGTCGGGCCGGAGCATAAGGCCTTGGCCGCCGCCCGGCCCGGCTTCGTGAGGCTGGACGTCCCCTGGACGACGGGCGGCCTGCTGCTCAGGCGCCCGTCAGGTCCTTGAGCAGCGCCTCCAGCGTCTCGAAGTGCAGCGGCTTCACCAGGTGCGCGTCGAAGCCCGCGGCCTTGGAGCGCTGGCGGTCGGACTCCTGGCCGTACCCCGTCACCGCCACCAGCTTGAGGGGACGGGGCTCCTCCTGCTGGCGCAGCAGCCGGGCCAACTCGTAGCCGTCCATCACCGGCAGGCCGATGTCCAGGAGCGCGATTTCAGGGCGGAACTCCTTCGCCGCCTCCAGGCCGCTGGGGCCGTCGTAGGACACGCGCGTCGTGCAGCCGAGGAACTCCAGGGACTCGGACAGCACGTCCGCCGCGTCCCGGTTGTCGTCCACGATGAGCACGCGCGCGCTCACGGAGGTGGGCTCCTGGGGGACGAGCGCGCCGGGCTGCGGCGTGGGCAGCGCGGCGGGGGCTTCCGCCTCCAGCGCGGGCAGGCGCACGGTGAAGGTGCTGCCGCGGCCCCGGCCCGCGCTGTGCGCGCTGATGGCGCCTTCGTGCAGCGTCACCAGGCTGCGCGCGATGGCGAGCCCCAGTCCCAATCCGCCCTGCGAGCGGTCCAGGGCCTGATGCTCCTGCACGAAGAGGTCGAACACGCGCGGCAGCATCTCCGGCGCGATGCCCACGCCGGTGTCGCGCACGCTGAGGACGAGCTCACGGCCCTCGCGCGTGCCCGTCACGGCCAGGAAGCCGCCCGGCTCCGTGTACTTGGCGGCGTTGGTGAGCAGGTTGGCGAACACCTGCGCCAGGCGCGTGGGGTCGCCGTTCAGGTCCATGCCTCGGTCGGGCAGGTCCACCTCCAGCGTGTGCTGGCGCTGGTCGATGAGCGGGCTGGTCTGCTCGATGGCCTTCGCCACCACGTCGGTGAGCGTGACGCGCTCGCGCTTGAGGGTGACCTTGCCCCGGGTGACGCGGCTGACGTCCAGCAGGTCGTCCACCATGCGCACCAGGTGCGTCACCTGCCGCTCGATGAGCGTGCGCTCACGCTCCGCCGCCGTTTCACCCCTCAGGCGCATCAGCTGGAGCGCGGTGAGGATGGGGGCCAGGGGATTGCGCAGCTCGTGGCCGAGCATCGCGAGGAACTCGTCCTTGGCGCGGTTGGCGGACTCCGCCTCGCGGCGCGCGGTGGCCAGCTCCGTCACGTCGAAGACGACCACGATGATGGAATCCACCTGGCCCTTCGCGTCGCTCATGGGCTGGTAGACGAAGTCGAAGAACACCTCGCGCGCGGACTGGTTGGGGCCGTCGTTGAAGACGACGCGCAGGGAGCGGCCGATGTACGGCTCACCCGTGGTCAAGACGCCGTCCAGCAGCTCGTAGATGCCCTGGCGCGCCAGGTCCGGCAGGGCGTCGCGGATGGCCTTGCCCGTCACGTCCCGGTTGGCGACGAGCTTGAGGTAGTTCTGGTTGGCGAACTCGAAGACGTGCTCCGGGCCGCGCAGGATGGCGATGCCCACGGGCGCGTGCTGGAAGATGCGCGCCAGCCGCTCGCCGTGCGCGGCCTCCAGCTTGCGCAGCCGGGAGCGCGTGAGCTGCGCGGTGACGCGCGCGAGCAGGTCGCGGGTGGAGAAGGGCTTCACCAGGTAGTCATCCGCGCCGGCGTTGAGGCCCTCTTCCTGGGCTTCCTCGCCCGCGCGGGCGGACAGCAGGATGACGGGCACCGTGCGGGTGCGCTCGTCCGCGCGCAGGGCCTGGAGCAGCCCGAAGCCGTCCAGCCGGGGCATCATCACGTCGGACAGGATGAGGTCCGGGGGCCGGGCGCGCGCGGCCTGGAGCGCGGCCTCTCCATCCGCCACCGCCTCCACCGTCCAGTGCGCCCCCAGCAGCCGGCCCACGTACTCGCGCATGTCCGCGTTGTCGTCCGCGAGCAGCACGCGCCCGCGCTCCTCCGTCCCCAGCGACGCCGGGTCGAGGGTTGGGGGCATCCCGTCGTCATTGGCCGACGTGGACGGCAGCTGCGTCAGCCAGCCCAGCGCATCGCGCACGTAGGGGTCCGCGCCCGCGGGCAGTGAGCGCTGGCTCTTCGCGGACGTCACGTGCTCCGGCGGCAGGTGGGCGAAGCCCGTGGGGATGCACACGGTGAAGGTCGTGCCGCGCTCCAGCTCGCTCTGGACGGTGAGGGTGCCGCCGTGCAGCCGCACCAGCTCGTGCACCAGCGCCAGGCCGATGCCGGAGCCTTCGTGGGAGCGCGCGCGGGCGCCGTGCACGCGGTGGAAGCGCTCGAAGAGGCGGGGCAGCTCGTGCGCGGGGATGCCGGTGCCGGTGTCGGTGACGCGCAGCTCGATGTGCCCGTCCTTCAGCGCCTGCGCCACGGTGATGGTGCCGGTGAAGGTGAACTTCAGCGCGTTGGAGACGAGGTTGAGGACGATCTTCTCCCACATCTCGTGGTCCACCCAGGCCGGCTCCGGCAGGGTCGGACAGTCCACGTCGAGCACCAGGCCCGCGCGCTCGATGGCGGAGCGGAAGGCGCTGGCGAGCCCGGCGGTGAGGGCGGCCAGGTCGGTGGGCTCGTAGGCGGCGCGCACGCGCCCGGCCTCGATGCGCGCGAAGTCCAGCAGCGTGTTGACCAGCTTGCGCAGGCGCACGGCGTTGCGGTGCACCGTCTCCAGCGAGTCGCCCTGGAGCGTTCGCTCGGGACTGGCGAGCGCGTCCTCGGTGGGACCCAGCAGCAGCGTGAGCGGCGTGCGCAGCTCGTGGCTGATGTTGCTGAAGAAGGCCGTCTTCGCGCGGTCCAGCGCGGCGAGCTCCTCCGCGCGCTGACGCTCTTCCTGATAGGCACGCGCGTTGGCGACCGAGGCGGCGACCTGCTCGGCGGTGGCCTGGAAGAAGGCGTGATAGCTCGCGTCGAGCAGCCGCCGGGGACTGACGCCACCCACGAGGAATCCGGACGGCCGGGACTGGCCGGGCTGCGTCAGGGCGCGCACCACGGCGAGCGATGGCGGCGTGTTCCACCGGCCCGCGGGCAGGGCGCGCAGGTGCTGCCCCAGGTCCTTCACGACGACGGAGTCACCGGTGCGGGCGGCCTCGGCGAAGGGCCAGTCGGTGCCGGACTCGGAGGAGAGGGACTGCTGCGTGGGCAGCGCGGCCAGGACGGTGTCGGGCAACCGGCTGCTGCCCGCGAGGCGCGCGGTGTCGCCGTTCGCGTCCAGCAGGTAGAGCAGGGAGAACGGCAGGTCCAGGTCGTTGCCCGCGAGCACGTCCAGGCTGGTGAGGCAGGCCTGCTCCGGGGACTTCGCGTCGGCGGAGCGGGCCGCCAGGTCGCGCAGCATGCGCAGCTGCCGGTCGAACTGCACCTCCTGCGTCGTCTCCCGCACGGTGACGAGCACGCCGCCCACGCCGCCCTGCTCGTCGGGGATGGGGCTGTACGAGAACGTGTGGAACGTCTCCTCGACGAATCCCCGGCTGTTGAGGAACAGCGCCAGGTTCTCGCTCCAGGTGGCGGGGCCGCCGTTGAGCACGCCCTGGGCCATGGGGCCGACGACGTCCCAGATCTCCGACCAGATCCTCTCGCCCGGCGCGCCCAGGGAGCCGGGGTGCTTGCGGCCCAGCACCGGACGGTACGCGTCGTTGTAGACCTGGATCATCTCCGGGCCCCACCACATGAGCATGGGGAACCGGTTGTGGAGGACGACGCCCACCATCGTCTTCAGGCTGACGGGCCAGTCGCGTGACGGACCCAGCGGCGTGCGCGACCAGTCCAGCGAGCGCACCAGCTCACCCATCTCACCGCCGCCCGCGAAGTGGCGCTCCTCGGAAGGGGGGACGGGGGGGAACGGGGGCTGGAGCATGCGGATCTCTGATGGGCGGCGCGAGGTGGAAGAAGCCTTGGGCTTCTATTGGCGCACACGCGGCCGTGCAATCACCGAGGTGGATTGCAGCCGAGCAGCACCCGCCATCCAACAGAGGCTCCGCTCCCTGCCTGGATGCCAGTGGAGCAGGCGGGTGGACGCCTCAGGGAGGCGAAGGCGTCACGATGGGCGCGGCGCTCCCCGCGTCCGGTGCGGGAGGCGTGGCGGCGGACACGGAGGTCCCCGCATCCGGCTGCGCGGCGGCGGACGCGGACGTCCCTGCATCCAGAGGCGCGACGGCGGACACGGAGGTTCCTGCATCCGGCTGCGCGGTGACGGACACGACCGTGCCTGCGTCCTGCACCTTGGGGACGACAGCGGTCGCGGACGTCCCGGCATCTGGAACCGCGGGCGCCACGGCCACCGGTTTCGGCGCCACCGGCGCGGGGCTCGCCACCGCGAGGACGCCCGCATCCAGGACGACAGTCGCGGGCGTGGCGACGGGCGCGACAGCGGGGGCCTTCACGCCAGGGGGCGGAGCCTCTGACGACGGCAGCGCGCGGCGGATCTCCGCGCCCGCCGTGGCCACGATGCCAATGGACAGGAAGAGGAACCCGGCCGTCTGCGCCACCGTCTCCACGCGAGGCGGGATGCGCCGTCCACTCACCGCTTCGATGGCGAGCAGAAGCACCCGGCCGCCATCCAGTCCCGGCACCGGCACCAGCGTCAGCATCGCCAGCGCCACGGACGCCGCCACCAGCGCACGCACCAGCGCATCCGTACCGGACGCGGTGGACGACGCGACGTCGGACGACTCCTGGCGCATCATCGCGCCCGGCCCGGCCTTGCCCGCGACCTCCGGCCCGCGCACCATCGCCACCAGCGTGGACAGCGCCTCGGACGCCACGCGCCCGGTGTGCACCAGCGACTGGGTGAAGGCCTCTCCAGGCGCGTGCGTGCGGAACACGTACTGCTGGCTCACGCCGATGCGCCCCGCGCCGCGCTCGTCCGCCCGGGGCCGCACCGTCACCGTGCGCGGCTCGCCGTGCCGGTCCACCGAAAGCTCCAGCGGCCCGCCCACGCCGTCCGCCACCCGCGCGACGAAGTCCGACCAGCTCGCCAGCGGCTTGCCGGCCACGGCCACCAGCTTGTCTCCGGGCAACAGCTGCGCCCGCGCCGCCTCCGAGCCCGGCAGCACCGTGCCCACCGTCAGCGGCACCACCACGTGCGTCCCGGACGAATACAGCGCGAACAAGAGCCCCAGCGCGACCGCGTAGTTCGCCAGCGGCCCCGCCAGGATGATGGCCATCCGCTTGAGCGGCCCCAGCGTGCCGAACCCGGACGTGTCCTCCTCCGCGGAGCGGTGCGGGTTCATCCCCTGCAGGTTCGCGGACGCGCCCAGCGGCACCGCGCCCAGCACGAACTGCGTCCCGCCCAGCCGGAACGACAGCAGCGGCGGTCCGAAGCCCACGGTGAAGCGCGGCACCCGCACGCCCAACAGGCGCGCGGCCACCAGGTGCCCCAGCTCATGGACGATGAGCAGCGCTCCGAGCGCCAGGAGGACGAACAGGTAGTGCATCCGTGGAGGCCCGTGCCGCCGCCTACAGCTTGCGGCGCTTCCCGGTGCGCTTGTACGTCAGGTAGTCGGACAGGATGGTGCCGTGGTCGAAGCACAGGTCCTTGGGCAGCGCGTCCAGGGTGAACGTCTTCGCCTCCGCCGCGTCGTCCGCGCCCACCGGCTCGCCCGTCGCCTTCGCGATGAACACCGTCGAAATCGTGTGCAGGCGCGGGTCGCGCTTCGGATCCGAATAGCTGAAGAACTGCTCCTCCAGCGTCACGTCCAGGCCCGTCTCCTCCTTGGCCTCGCGGATGGCCGCCTTGTCCAGGGGCTCACCCTCGTCCACGAAGCCGCCCGGCAGCGCCCAGCCCACCGGCGGGTTCGCGCGGCGGATGAGCACGATGCGCTCTCCGGACAATTCGATGATGCAATCCACGGTGGGTTTGGGGTTGCGGTATTCAGGCATGGCGTCGCACTCTACCCAAAGCCCCCTGGCGAGCGCCCGTTCCGGATGCCTCCCGTGGGCGATGGTGCGTGCCGTGTCTACCCTGCGACGCCTCAGCCTCACCGCCCTCCTGGCCTCCACCCTGGCGGGCTGCCTGCCCTACAGCCAGAACGAGGGCGTGTACGAGCTCATCCCCACGGAGACGCTGCGCGACGACTGCGACCTCCTGGCGAAGTTCCAGGGCAACCTCCAGTTGAATCTTCAAATCGCCGGACGCGTGGTGCGCGCGGACTTCGGGGTGGAGAACATGCAGCTGCTCGGCTACGTCCTGGAGGACGGCGAGGCCTTCACCGCCGACGGCAGCGTGGCCAACGTCAGCACCACCGTCGACGGGACGAATGAGTGCCTGCTCGACCAGGTCCGCGTGCACCTGGACGCGACCACCGTGTGCGCCACGAAGTTCAGCGGGCAGATGCGGCTGGCCTACGACGCCAACAACAACACCGACTGCACCTGCGAGCTGTGGATCCGCTTCGACGGCGTTCAGGGGAACACCCGCTGTGAAGGGAACCCTTGAGATAGCGAGGAGGGCTTCCTACAACATGGGGGCTGTTCCCACGCTCCAGCTGGAGGAACGCCCATGGCAGACCCGCAGGAAATCGTCTCGGTCCTGACCGAGTCCCGCGTCTTCCCCCCGCCCGAGGACTTCTCCCGGCGGGCCCACATCCGCGACATGCAGGACTATCAGCGGCTGTGGGACGAAGCCGCGAAGGATCCGGACAAGTACTGGGGCGACCGCGCCCGCGAGGAGCTCTACTGGAAGGAACCCTTCCAGACGGTGCTGGACTGGAAGCCGCCCCACGCGCGCTGGTTCGTCGAGGGGAAGACCAACCTCGCCTACAACTGTCTGGACCGGCACCTGCCGAAGCTGAAGGACAAGCCCGCCATCCTCTTCGAGGGTGAGCCGGGCGACCGCCGCACCGTCACCTATGGCGAGCTGTCCCAGCAGGTGAACCGGCTGGCCAACGGCCTCAAGTCGCTGGGGGTGAAGAAGGGCGACCGCGTGGGAATCTACCTGCCCATGGTGCCGGAGGCCGCCGTCGCGATGCTGGCGTGCGCGCGGCTGGGCGCGGTGCACTCGGTGGTGTTCGGCGGCTTCTCCGCGGAAGCGCTCCAGGACCGCATGAAGGACGCGGGCGCCAAGGTGCTGCTCACCGCGGACGGCGGCTGGCGCAAGGGCGCGGTGGTGCCGCTGATGAAGAACGTGGAGGCCGCGCTCCCGAACGCCCCCGGCATCGAGAAGGTCGTCGTCCTCACCCGCACCGGTGACGGCAAGCTGCCCGAAGGTCCGGAGTTCCTGGCCTGGGACGCGCTGGTGAAGGGCCAGTCCGACGCCTGCGAACCGGAGTGGGTGGAGAGTGAACACCCGCTGTTCATCCTCTACACGTCCGGCTCCACCGGGAAGCCCAAGGGCGTGCTGCACACCACGGCGGGCTACGCGATGAACGCGTCGCTCACCACGCGCTGGGTGTTCGACCTGCGCGATGACGATGTCTACTGGTGCACCGCGGACGTGGGCTGGGTGACGGGCCACACGTACGTCGTCTACGGCCCGCTGATGAACGGCGTCACCACCCTCATCTACGAGGGCGCGCCCACGCAGCCGGGACCGGACCGCTTCTGGGACATCATCGAGCGCTACAAGGCCACCATCCTCTACACCGCGCCCACCGCCATCCGCGCCTTCATGCGCCTGGGCGACGAGCCGGTGAAGAAGCACGACCTGACCTCGCTGCGCCTGTTGGGCAGTGTGGGCGAGCCCATCAACCCCGAGGCGTGGATGTGGTACCGCGACGTCATCGGCGGGGGGCGCTGCCCGGTCGTGGACACGTGGTGGCAGACGGAGACGGGCAGCATCATGGTTTCACCGCTGCCCGGCGCCACGCCCACCAAGCCCGGCTCCGCCACGTTCCCGCTGCCCGGCATCCACGCGGAGATCCTGGACCGCGACGGCAAGCGCGTGCCCAAGGGGCAGGGCGGGCTGCTCTTCGTGACGAAGCCCTGGCCGTCCATGCTGCGCACCGTGTACGGGGACCCGGAGCGGTACGTGAACACGTACTTCAGCGAGCTGCCCGGCATGTACTTCACCGGCGACGGCGCGCGCACGGACGCGGACGGCTACGTGTGGCTGATGGGGCGCGTGGACGACGTGGTGAACGTGGCGGGCCACCGCCTGGGCACCGCGGAGGTGGAGAGCGCGCTCGTGGCGCACCCGAAGGTGTCCGAGGCCGCCGTGGTGGGCCGCCCGGATGACCTGAAGGGCACGGCGCTCGTCGCCTTCGTGACGCTCAAGCAGGGCAACGCGCCCTCGGACGCACTCAAGAAGGAGCTGGCCGTGCACGTGAGCAAGGAGATTGGCGCCATCGCGCGGCCGGATGTCATCCGCTTCGCGGAGGGGCTGCCCAAGACGCGCTCCGGGAAGATCATGCGCCGCCTGCTGCGCGACGTGGCCGCGGGCAAGCAGTCCTCGCAGGACACCACCACGCTGGAGGACCTCAACGTGCTGGCGGCGCTGCGCCAGAACGACGAGTAGCCACCCGTCACCGCAAGCGGCCGCCCCTCAAGCGTCCTTCGTGCCCTTCTGGGGCCGGCCGTGCTTGTCCTTCACCTGCTCGCGGTCCGCCTTGCTCCACCAGATGCGGGAACTCCACAGGGCGGGGCCGAGCACGACCGTGAGGACGAAGAACACCACCAGGCCCACCACGATCTCCGCCACGGTTTCCTCCAAAGGGAGCCCTGGGGTTCGGAACGCCCCGGGCAGGAAAAGGCAACCCTAGCGTCCCCGTGCGGCGGGTGCCATCCAACGTCAGGGCCGGGAAGTAGCGCGGCGCTCGGCGGCCATCGGCTTCTCGCATGGCGTCATGCGGCAGGGCCGCCGGGGCCCGGGCGCTCGGGTGCCGGGCAACCTGTCTGGGCGGGCAGCGGGCGGCGGTCCTGCTAGATTGCGCCGCCATGAACCGATTCCCTTCGACCCTCTTCACCGCGCTGCCGCTGACGGCGGTGCTCGTCGCCCCCGTCGTCGCGGACGCCTGCACCAGCATGCTGGTGACGAAGGGCGCCACGACGGACGGCTCCACGTTCATCACCTACGCGGCGGACGCGCACGAGCTGTACGGCGAGCTGTACTACACGCCCGCCCGCCGCCACGCGGCCGGCTCCATGCGCGACGTCATGGAGTGGGACACCGGCAAGTTCCTGGGCCGCATCAAACAGCCGGCCGCCACCTATTCGGTGGTGGGCAACATGAACGAGCACCAGCTGTCCATCAGCGAGTCCACCTTCACGGGCCGCAAGGAGCTGGAGGGGCCCGCGGGCATCATCGACTACGGCTCGCTCATCTACATCGCGCTGGAGCGCTCGAAGACGGCGCGTGAAGCCATCCAGGTGATGACGGACCTGGTCGCCGAGTACGGCTACGCGTCCACCGGTGAGACGTTCTCCATCGCCGACCCGAAGGAGGCGTGGCTCCTGGAGATGATTGGCAAGGGCGAGGGGCAGAAGGGCGCGGTGTGGGTGGCCCGCAAGCTGCCGGACGGCTACATCTCCGCGCACGCCAACCAGTCGCGCATCCGCCAGTTCCCGCTCAACGACAGCGCCACCTCGCTGTACTCGCCGGACGTCATCTCCTTCGCGCGCGCGAAGGGCTGGTACACGGGCGCGGACAAGGACTTCAGCTTCGCGGACACGTACCACCCGCTGGACTTCGGCGGGCAGCGCTTCAGCGAGGGGCGCGTGTGGAGCATCTTCCGCCGCGCGGCCCCGTCCCTGAAGCTGGGCGTGGAGTACGCGGACGGCGCGGACACCACGAAGCGGCTGCCCCTGTGGGTGAAGCCGGACAAGAAGGTGTCCGTGCAGGACGCCATGGCGCTCATGCGCGACCACTTCGAGGGCACGCCGCTGGACATGTCCAAGGACGTGGGCGCGGGGCCCTACGCGGTGCCCTACCGCTGGCGCCCCATGACGTGGGACGTGGACGGCAAGAGCTACGTGCACGAGCGCGCCATCTCCACGCAGCAGACGGGCTTCTCCTTCGTCGCGCAGATGCGCTCCACGCTGCCGGACGCCATTGGCGGGGTGCTCTGGTTCGGCGTGGATGACACCTTCACCACCGTCTACACGCCCATGTACGCGGGCATCCGGCAGGTGCCGAAGAACTTCTCCCAGGGCGTGGCCAGCCGCGGCGAGTTCTCCTGGGACTCGTCCTTCTGGGTCTTCAACTGGGTGTCGAACCAGGCCTACGGGCGCTGGAGCGACATGATTGTGGACGTGCAGAAGGCGCAGGGGGACCTGGAGGGCCAGTTCCTGGCGGACCAGGCCAACGTGGAGAGCATCGCGCAGGTGCTCTACAAGCGGACGCCGGAGCAGGCCCGCCAGTACCTCACCGAGTACTCCCTGCAGCAGGGTGACAAGGTGCACGCGCGCTGGCGCAAGCTGGGTGAGCAGCTGCTGGTGAAGTACATCGACGGCAACGTGCGCGACAACACGGGCAAGGTGGGCCACCCTCGCTACCCGGACGCGTGGTACCGCCGCATCGCGGCCGACAACGGCAAGATCCTGGAGTCGCACGAGAAGCCGGAGCCGAAGCCCGCCGCCCCCGCCGTGGCTCCCGCCGCGCCGGCCCAGCCCGCTGCTCCCGCGCAGCCCGCGGCCCCGAAGCCGACGGTCGCACCGGCGCCCTGAAGCACCGGAAAAAACCGGGCGCGCGGTGTCCGTCCTGGGCCCCGCGCGCCGGGCTCGCACGTTCTCGCGTGTGTCGGTGGATGGCTTGTGGCAGTGAGGGCGCGGGCGGCAGGCACGCCCGTGCCCGGAGGACGGTTCCTTGAGTGACGCCCCCACCGTGACGGCCCTTCCGTTCCGGGATGACGAGCTGGCGGACTTCCTCGTGCGGACCAGCCGCACGTTCGCGCTCGCCATCCCGCTGCTCGACGAGCCGCTGCGCCGCGAGGTGGGCCTGGGCTACCTGCTGTTGCGCGTCGCCGACACGCTGGAGGACGCCGCTCCCTGGACGCGCGACGAGCGGCGGGAGGCGCTGGCCGCCTTCGAAGCCCTGCTCCAGGAGAAGCCGGGCACGGACGCCGGGGCGCTGTCTCGCGAGTGGCTGTCGCGCCCTCCCAGCGAGAACGCGGGCTACCTGGACCTGCTCGCGCGCACGCCCACGCTGCTGGCGAGCCTGGACGCGCTGCGCCCGGAGGCCGGCGCCATCCTGCGCCACTTCGTGCTGAAGACGGTGCAGGGCATGGGGCAGGTGCTGGCCGGTGCGTCCGAAGACGGGCTGTTGAAGCTCGGGTCGCTCCAGTCCCTGCGTGACTATTGCTACATCGTGGCGGGACTGGTGGGCGAGCTGCTCACGGACCTGTTCGTCCTGGATCCGCGCCTCGCGCCGTACGCGCCGAACCTGCGCTCGCTGGCGCCGCTGTTCGGCGAGGGGCTCCAGCTGGTCAACATCCTCAAGGACGCGCGCCAGGACCGGAAGGAGGGCCGCGTGTGGCTTCCGGACGGCGTGCAGCTCCAGGACGTGGAGCGGCTCGCGGGCCAGGACCTGATCGCCGCGGCGCGCTACGTGCGCGCGCTGTTCCTGGCGGGAGCGCCCCGGGATGTGCTCGCCTTCACCACGCTGCCGCTGCTCCTGGCCCAGGCCACCCTGGAGCTGCTGGTGCGTGACGGCGCGGGCGCCAAGGTGTCGCGTGCGGTGGTGACCGCCCAGATGATCACCCTCCACGCCGCGCTTGAACGGGGCACGCTCCCCGAGGCCGTGGAGGCGCTCGCCGGGCCCATGCCGGGCGGCCCCTGAAAAGCGTTGACCGCGAAGCAACTCCAGGGTGTCAACGCCGGATAATTCCGGTGCAGGTGTTCCCCCTCTGGAGTCGTGTCTCCCATGAACTGCGCCCGCTCCACACCGGCGGTCATCGTCTACTTCCCCGCGCGTTCGGAGAACTCGCCTCTGCGGGTGCAGCGCCGGGCGGTCCAGGTGGAGCGGCGGGGTGGGGGGCTGCCGTTCGCCGCCACGCGTCAACGCGGCCTGTGGACATTCCAGACGTCGGCGGGGCCGGAGCGGTGGTTGCCCGGGCGGGTGCGGGGGAAGGACCGGATGCAGGCGTTCCTGGTGGACGTGCTGGGCTTCGGCGCGGTCATCCAGACGTATGACGTGACGGGGGACACGCGCAGCGACTCGCTCCCCGGGCATCCGGACTTCGCGAAGAACTTCGACCTGTTCCTGCACCACTACGCGGGCGCGCTGCTCAAGCACGCGGCGCCGGAGGGGGCCTTCGCCCGCGCGCTGGGCCAGGTGGTGATGCTCAACGGCCAGCAGTGGGCCGGGCTGGGCTTCACGCTGACGGACGCCGGCCAGCGGCTGGTGGACGCGTGGCTCGCGGAGCAGGGCGTGGTGCTCAGCCCTCCCGCCTGAGCCACACCCGCAGCGGCCCTCCGGACTCGAAGCCCAGGGCGCCCCAGGTGTCGAGCGCCTCGCCGTGCTCGTAGCCGACGATGGGCTGCCCCGGGAAATGGGACCGGACGTGCGCGAGCAGCTCCGCGTCCAGCGCGGCGGGGGCGCCTTCGACGCGGAACGCGTTCGACAGTCCGACGGCATTCGCGGCGAAGGAGGCGATGCCTCCGGCCAGGGGCCGCGTTCCCTCACCCGCGGCGAGGAAGACGACGCCCTCCTCCTGGAGCAACGCGGGAGGAAACACACGCCCACCGTGGGGCCGGCCGCTCCATGCGGCCTCCCACGCCTCCAGCTCCTCCGGTGTCCGCACCGTGCGCCACGCCGTGCCTGAATCCGCTTCCGGCACGGGCGCGTTGGCCGCCAGGTGGATCCACCGGGCCTCGAACAGCAGGTCGAATCCGTGCGCGGCGAGGTCGAGCGTCGCGAAGCTGTCCTTCACGCCCCAGCGGCCCGGCAGCTCCAGCCGGGACAGGGCGTGGAGGGTGGCTTCCGCGTGGTCCTCCGTCAGCGTGACGGCGTTGGGATAGAAGGCCGGCACCGGCGCGGGGTTGAGCCACAGGCCTTCCTCGAACCGGCCCGGGCGGCCGTGGGCGCGGCAGACGGCGTCGCACCACTCCGCGTTGTTCCGGACGGCGGGAATCCAGGGCGGGGGAGGGGTCATGGCCCGCGAGCATAGGCCTGGTGGTGCCCGCCTGGGCTCGGTCATCCGCCTGCCTTCGGAGGGAGCCTCGGGAGACCCTGGGCGGACGGCGGGAGTCCGGATATGGGTAGGGCGATGACTGCCCTGGCCTACCCCATGCCGCTGTGTGTCGCGCCGATGATGGACTGGACGGACCGGCACTGCCGGTACTTCTTCCGGCTCATCTCCCGCCACACGCTGCTCTACACGGAGATGGTGACCACGGGCGCGGTGCTGCACGGCAAGCGCGACCGCCTGCTGGGCTTCACGCCCGCCGAGCACCCGGTGGCCCTCCAGTTGGGCGGCTCGGAGCCCGCGGACCTGGCCGCCTCCGCGCGCATCGGCGAGGAGTGGGGCTACGACGAGATCAACCTCAACGTGGGCTGCCCCAGCGACCGCGTGCAGTCCGGCCGCTTCGGCGCGTGCCTGATGGCGGAGCCGGACCTCGTCGCCCGCGGTGTCGCCGCCATGCGCGAAGCCGTTCGCATCCCCGTGACGGTGAAGTCGCGCATCGCCATCGACGACATGGAGGAGTGGTCCACGCTGGAGGACTTCGTGCGGCGCGTCTCCGCGGCGGGCTGCACGCGCTTCATCGTGCACGCGCGCAAGGCGTGGCTGCAGGGCCTGTCCCCCAAGGAGAACCGGGACGTGCCGCCCCTGCGCTACGGCCTGGTGCACCGGCTCAAGGCCGAGTACCCGCACCTGGACATCAGCCTCAACGGCGGCATCAAGACGCTGGACGCGGCGGCGGAGCACCTGGGCCGCGTGGACGGCGTGATGATGGGCCGCGCGCCCTACGAATCCCCGTACCTGCTGGCGGACGCGGACCGGCGCTTCTTCGGGAGCACGCAGGAGCCCCTCACGCGGCACGAGGTGGTGGACGCGATGCTGCCGTACATCGAAACGCAGATGAGCCAGGGGGCGCCGCTGGGCGCCATGACCCGGCACATGCTGGGCCTCTTCCAGGGACTGCCCGGCGCGCGCGCCTGGCGCCGGCACCTGAGCGAGAACGCCCACAAGGACGGCGCGAGCCCGGAGTTGGTGCGCGCGGCCGCCGCGAAGGTGCCGCGCGACGCCGGCCTCCAGGCCGTGGCCTGACACCAAGCCTCAGCGCTTGGGCACGGTGGTGCAGCACCCGGAGCGCGCGCAGCGGACCCAGCCCTGGTTCTGGCAGAGCTGATCATTCGTGCACGCGGGCCCCTGGCCCGGCTGTCCGCAGGTGGAGGACGGGCCGCCTCCGCCCCCGCCGCTGTCGAAGGGCACCGCGGCCTGGATCTTCACCATGGAGCAGCGGGGCTGCGGGCCCTTGCCCACGCAGGTGTTGGAGTCGCCGCTGGTGACGTTCCTCGGGCACGTCATCTGCGCCGCGGGGCGCCCCTGACCATCCACGGAGAAGCAGACGCCAACCTCGGTGAGGTTGCAGTTCGGGTCGCAAGCGAAGGCGACGCTGTCGCCCTGTCCGAACGCGGCGCGCAGGTTCTCCAGCGCCACGCTCCCGCCGATGTTGTTGGTGAGCGCGGGCGGCGTCCCCTGGTCGCCCGGCAAGGACAGCAGCGCGTCGATGGTGCTCTGGAAGTAGGTCCGGGCGTCCATCCCCGTGCAGCTGCCGTGCTTGGGCCACTCGTGGTTCGCGAGGAAGTAGTTGTCCGTGACGAAGCCCGGGCCGAGGGTGCCCAGGGCGTGCGGAATCGTGGCGGGGTCGGGGAAGCACCGCGAAGGGGCATCGGTGCCCTGGCATTCGCAGCTCCCGCCGCAATACGCCGGATAGGTGCAGTGGAGCTCCTGGGCCTCCTCGTCGTTGAACTGGGGCCACAGTCCGTGGATGGTGAGGTGCGTCGCGCCGAAGGTGTCTTCCAGGTGCGCGCACTCCTCCTTGTCCGGATGGGTCCGGCAGAAGGTGGGGGCCCATGTCAGCGCGAGCAGGTACGTGCCGAAGCGCGGCGTGGCGCACGCGCCCCCGTCCTGCGCGCAGGCGTCACCCTTGAAACAATCGCAGGCGGTGGCCTGGGGCCGTCCGAACTCGAACTCGATGGCCTCCGGCTTCGCCAGATGGAGCGGCCGGGCGGTGGCCGTGGGCGGGGGAGGGG
>NZ_RAWP01000095.1:0-40983 GCF_003668935.1 Corallococcus sp. AB032C
CGCCGAACCCGCGCCCCCGCCCGTCATCGTCCCGTCCCGTCCCGTGCTCACCCCGGTGATGGCGCCGAAGGTGACGGACGCGGAGCTGCTGGCCACCTGGGAGAAGTGGAAGTCGGCCCGTTCCCGCAATGATCTCGCCGCGGCGGAGGCCGCCCAGAAGGAACTGCTCACGCTGCGCGAGGAGGTGCTCGCCTCCGACCTGGAACCCCTGAGCATGGGCTTCGTGCGCGAGGCCGGGGTCCGCCGCCGCGCCGGGGACCTGAAGGGCGCGCTCGCGCTCCTGGACGTGGCCGTGGCCCTGTCGCCCGGGCTGCCCGCCGCGCGCTTCGCCCGGGCGGAGGCGTACGTGGTGGAGGAGCCGTTGAACGTGCCGCGCGGGCTGGGCGAGTGGAAGACCGCCCTCGTGACGCTGCTCGGAGACGCCCGCTACCGCCGGCCCGCGCTCACGGACCTGGGCGCGCTGGTGCTCGCGGCGTGGGCGGCCACGGCGGTGGCGGTGGTCGCGGTGCTCTTCCTGCGGCGGATCCGCTACGCGCTGCATGACTTCCACCACCTGCTCCCCCGGGCGGTGACGCGCTGGCAGTCCGGACTCCTGGGCCTGATGCTCCTGTCGCTGCCCGCGGTGCTGGGCGCGGGGCTGGTGCCGGTGCTGCTCCTGCTCTTCGCCTCGGTGGCGCTGTACGTGGGCCGCGCCGAGCGCTGGGTGGCCGCGGTGCTGCTCATGGGCCTGGGCGTGATGCCGCTGGCCGCGGGGACGCTGACGCGCTTCACCGTCTTCGCCGGCACGCCCGCGGAGGACGTCTACCTCCTGGAGCGCGGGGGCCTGTCCGCGGAGGGCGCGGCGGCCCGCGTGCGCGCCCGCGCGGAGGCTCGCACCGCCCGCTTCCAGGAGCTAGGCGCGCTCGCCTGGTACGAAACGCGCCGGGGCCTGCTGGAGGAGGCGCGGGCGGACTTCAAGGCCGCCTCCTCCCTCAAGTCAGGCGACGCGCGGATGCTCACGCGCTTCGGCAACGCGCTCATGGGCCTGGGCGACGTGGACGGCGCGGTGCTCCTCTACACGCAGGCGTCCAAGGCGGATCCGTCCATGGCGGCGCCGCACTACAACCTGGGGCAGGTGTACCGGCGACGGGCCCGGCTCATGCCGGATGATCAGCTGGGCAAGGAGCTGGACCGCTCCACCTCCGCCATCGCCCAGGCGCAGACCCTGGACAACTCGCTGCTGCGCCGGGATCCGCCGCCGGAGGACCGCCCCCTGCTCAACCTCCTGCTGCTGGCCCCGACGGTGCCTGAGCGCGACTGGATGGACCTGGCGGATGGCACCCAGGAAGGCGCTCGCGTGGAGGGCCAGGTGGGCCGGTGGCTGTCGCCCATCCTGCCCGCGGGCCCGGTGGGCTGGGGGCTGACCGCGGCGCTCGCGGCCCTGGTCGCCGTCTTCGGAGAGGCCTCCTGGCGCTTGAAGGCGTCGCGCGGCTGCGAGCGGTGCGGAAACGCCGTCTGCCTCCGCTGCGACAAGGACCTGTCCGTGGGCAGCGCGATGTGCGGCCAGTGCGTCCACGTCTACGCGCGCAAGAGCCAGGTGCCCAAGGAGTTCCGCTCGCGCAAGCAGGGCGAGGTGGACCGCCACCAGGCCTGGACGAAGCGGGTGACGTACACGCTGGGCAGCCTGGTGTCCGGCGCGGGCCACGTGGGCACGGGCCTTCCGGTGCGGGGCGCCCTCTATGCCTTCCTGTTCAGCTTCGCGGTGGCCGCGCTGGTGCTCCACCGGGGCCTCGTCCGCACGCCGTACGGGGACGCTCCGCTGTACCTCAAGCTCGTGCCCGCGGGCACGGTCCTCTTCTTCGTCTACCTGCTGACCCTGCGCGGCCTGCGCCGCCACCAGCGGGGGGAGGCCTGAACCATGGCCCTCAAAGGCACCCTCAAGGACTTCGGAATCGGCGACATCCTGCAGCTGATTGGCCAGCAGCAGAAGACGGGCACGCTCCACCTGCGCAACAAGGAACAGGAGGTGCGCGTCGGTTTCCAGGACGGCCACATCATCAAGGCCGAAAGCCTCACCCGGAAGCGCAAGGAGCTCATCGGCGCCATGCTGGTGCGCGCCGAGATCATCACGGAGACGCAGTTGGTGGCCGCGCTGGAGGTCCAGAAGCGCACCCTCAAGCGGCTGGGGGACGTGCTGGTGCAGAGCCACGCCCTCACCGCGGAGCGCTTCCAGCACATGGCCCAGCTCCAGGTGACGGAGACGCTCTACCGCCTCTTCACCTGGAAGGCGGGCACCTACGAGTTCATCCAGGAGCCCGTGGAGCCCGGCCCCGAAGGCATCACCCCGCTGCGCGCGGAGACGGTGCTGATGGAGGGCTTCCGGATGGTGGACGAGTGGCCCGTCATCCGGAAGCGCATCCACCGCGACGACATGACCTTCGAGCGCGTCAAGGCGCTCCCGCCGCCCCGCGCCAACGCCGACGAGGGCGGAGAGCTGGGCGTCATCGGTCCGACGGAGCGCCACGTCTACGAGGAGATCGCCGTGGGGCGCGACCTGCGCCGCATGGTGGACCTCAGCGGCCTGGGCGAGTTCGAGACCTGCAAGGCGCTCTACAACCTGGTCAAGGGCGACTACGTGCGCGCCATCGACCCGGAAGGCCGCGCGCCCGTGCCGGAGGACACCCGCCTCGTCGCGCGGGTGGCCGGCCCCCTGGGACGCATCGCGGTGACCATGGCGGTCATCGCGGGGCTGGCCTTCATCGCGTCCCGCTGGGTCGGGGGTAGCGGGCACGAGCCCGGCGCCTCCCGGTTGGGGGATCCCGCCGCCCAGCGTCAGATTGCCCACGCGCAGCGCGTCCGCATCGAGGCCGCGCTGGAGGTGTTCCAACTGGAGAAGGGAACCCTCCCGGAGCGGTTGGATGCACTGGTGGATGCCGGATTGTTGAGTCCGGAGGAGCTGCGCTACCCGTGGCGGGAGGAGTATTATTACCGTCGCACGGACGCCCGGCAGTTCATCCTCCTACCGCCCGTGCGCTAGCCCGCGGGCAGGCTCGCCGTCGAGAGATGGCGGGCGTGGGGGGAGGGGCGGCGTTAAATTGAGGGCAAGCGATCACTGAACGAGGAATGACGCGCATTGCGAAATCCCGCCACGCTGGAAGTGCCCGCAGCCCGCGCTGAAACCACTCCCACCTCCGCCAAGGTGGACGTCCGTGACAACGAGACGACCCTGGCCCTTTGCGGAAATCAGAACGAAAACCTCAAGCTGATGGAGCGGCGCCTGGGGGTCCGGGTGGGGCAGCGCGGTACGGAGCTGCTCCTGTCGGGACCCGCGGACGCGGTCGCCTTCGCGGTGCGCCTCGTGGAGAACCTGGAGGGGATGATCCGCGCCGGACGCCCCGTCTACCGCGAGGACGTGGAGCAGGCCATCAAGGTCCTGGGCCGCGGCACGGAGTCGTTGCAGGAGGTGATGCTCGGCACTGTCCTCAAGAGCTCCGGCAACCGGCAGATCGCCCCCAAGAGCATCGCGCAGAAGCGCTACGTGGACGCCATCCGCAACCACGACATCGTCTTCGGCGTGGGCCCCGCCGGCACTGGCAAGACGTACCTCGCCATGGCCATGGCGGTCGCCTTCCTCCAGGAGCGCAAGGTCAAGCGCATCATCCTGGCGCGCCCCGCCGTGGAGGCCGGTGAGAAGCTCGGCTTCCTCCCCGGCGACCTGGCGGAGAAGGTGAACCCGTACCTGCGCCCGCTCTACGACGCGCTGCACGACATGATGGCCGTGGAGCGCGCCCAGTCCCTGGTGGAGCAGGGAGTGGTGGAGGTCGCGCCGCTCGCGTTCATGCGCGGCCGCACCCTCAACGACGCCTTCGTCATCCTCGACGAGGCGCAGAACACCACCGTGGAGCAGATGAAGATGTTCCTCACCCGCCTGGGCTACAACAGCAAGGCGGTCATCACCGGCGACGTGACGCAGGTGGACCTGCCCACGGGCAAGCTGTCCGGCCTGAACCACGCGCGCTCCGTGCTGAAGAACATCGACGGCATCCACTTCTCGGAGTTCTCCGACGTGGACGTCGTGCGCCACCCGCTCGTGCAGGAGGTCATCCGCGCCTACGAGCGCTCCGAGGCCGCCCAGAAGGCCGCCCCGGCGGCCCGCGAGGCTGCCTCGGCCTCCGAAGGCGCTGCCCCCGCGTTGGAACGCACGGAGTCCTGACGTCGTGACGCCGCACCCGCCACCCCCGCTCCCAGCCTTGCGCCGGGACGGGGGTGGAGTCGCTGGGTGGCCCACACTGCTGCCTGTTGGCTTACCTGCAAATATCGCAGAGCGAACTGGCGTCCGGGCGGCGGCTGTCCCACCCTCACGAATTTTCCCCGTCGCTGCTTCCTTCTAGGGAGCCTGACGTCTTCGCAGGGTGAGGAGTTCCCCCATGGCCGATCCTGAATCACCAACCCCCGGGCCCAGTCCGCTGGACGCGCTCGCGGTGCGCCTGGGGCTCGGGCGGCGTGGGGAGTGGGGTCGGCGCATCGTGCAGGCCTTGTTGCTGCTCGTCGTCTCGGTGGGGGCGGGCTTCGTCATCTCCCCGGGCCTCTACAGCCAGCAGATTCCGGCGCTCACCACGGAGAACCTGGGCAAGCCCTTCCGGGCCAACTCGCCCGCCGGCTTCAAGGCCGCGCGCGACTACGACATCGTCCACCAGTCGATGACGGAGCAGCGCCGCCGCGAGGCCCGGAGCGCCGTGCGCCCGGTGTACGACCTCAACCCGGCGGTGGTGGGCAACCTGCGCGCGTCCGTGCGTGCGGGCTTCGCCTCCGCTCGCGAGCACCTGGAAGAGGAGAAGGACGCCCGCGCCGAGGAGACCCCGCAGGAGGACGGCCAGACCAAACGCCGCCGCGCCGCGCCGCTCACGCCGGAGGCCCTGGAGCGCCAGCGCCGCGACCGCGAGGAGATGCAGGCCCGGTTCCAGGAGCAGCTCTTCGGCCAGCGGGACGCGGGGCTGGAGTCCGAGGACTTCCAGGCGCTCGTCGCCAACGGCTTCTCGGAGGAGTCGGAGACCGCCACCCTGGTGCTGCTGGACCGGGCCTACCGCGCGGACGGCAGCCAGGTGTACGTGGCCGGCTCGCGGGAGGAACTGGTGCGTGAGGCACCCCAGGGCCTCACCGTGCGCGACGTGCAGCACAAGAACGAGGAGACGCTGCCCGCGGGCGCCGCCCAGGTGGTGGACATGCGGGAGGCGCACCAGGAGATGGACCGGTTCGCCTCCGTGCCCGGCAACGTGATGCCGGAGGCCCCGGCGGTGCAGCGCCGCGCGGTGCTGAGAATCGCCAAGCGGCTCGTGCGCCCCAGCCTGACCATCAACATCGCGGAGACGGACCTGCGCCGCCGGCTCGCGGGCGACGCGGTGAAGGACGCCGTCATCGCCATCAAGAAGGGCCAGCGCGTCATCGGCGACGGCGAGCTCGTCAACGAAACGCACCTCGTCATGCTGCGCGGGATGCGCGCGCAGACGGACCGCCTGGACCTGCTCCAGCTCCAGGTGGGCGGCACGGGCCTGGTGGCCCTGCTGGTGGTGGCCTTCTACGGCTTCTGCCGCGCGGCCTTCCGCCGCTTCCGCCCCACGCGCAAGGACGGCATGTTGCTGGGCCTGTTGCTGGTGGGCCTGTTGGGCCTGCTCCAGGTCTGGGTCTCCATCGCGGACGCGGTGCAGGACCGCTACACGGCGCTGCCCATCGAAGCGTTCTATTACGCCTTCCCGGTCGCGGCGGGCGCCATGCTGGTGCGCTTCATCCTCACGCAGGAGCTGGCGCTGTTCTTCGCCATGGTGTTCGCGTGCCTCGCGGGCGTGATGCTGGGCAACTCGCTGGCGTTCGGCATCTACACGCTGGTGGGCTCGCTGGTGGCGGCGGACCGCATCGTCAAGGCGAAGGACCGCGTGGGCATCTTCCGCGCGGGCCTCGTCACCGGCATCGCCAACCTCATCGCGGTGATCTTCCTGTTCCTCGTGGAGGGCAAGGGCCTGGCCGGGGACACGCTGCTCACCGCGGTGTGCGCGTTCTTCGGCACCGCGCTCGCCGTCCCGGTCATGGTGATGGCGCTGACGCCGCTCATCGAGGCCACGTTCGGCTACGCGTCGGACATCAAGCTCTTGGAGCTGGCGAACCTGAACCACCCGGCGCTCAAGGAGCTCATCGTCCAGGCGCCCGGCACGTACCACCACTCCATCATCATCGGCACGCTGGTGGAGAACGCGGCGGAGACGATTGGCGCGAACCCGCTGCTGGCGCGCTCGTGCGCGTACTACCACGACATCGGAAAGGGCCGGAACCCGCTCTACTTCGGGGAGAACCAGAAGGGGGAGAACCGGCATGACGGGCTGGCGCCCGCGATGAGCGCGGTCATCATCAAGCGCCACGTGACGGAGGGCCTGGAGATGGCCCGGCAGTACCGCCTGCCCAAGCTGGTGGCGGACGCGATTCCGCAGCACCACGGCACGCGCACGGTGGGCTTCTTCTTCCACAAGGCCATGAAGGAGCAGGAGGGCAAGGAAGGCGCGCCCCCCATCGACGAGAGCATCTACCGCTACCCGGGCCCCAAGCCGCAGTTCCGCGAGGCGGCGCTGGTGATGATCGCCGACGCGGTGGAGGCCTCCACGCGCTCCATGCCGGACCCCACCAGCGCGAAGCTCCAGGCGCAGGTGCAGAAGATCATCAACATCATCTTCTCCGAGGGCCAGCTCGACGAGTGCGACCTGACGCTCAAGGACCTGAACCTCATCGCCCAGTCCTTCCTGCACACGCTGGAAGGCATCTACCACACGCGCCCCGTCTACCCGGCGGGCGCGATGGGTGGGGGCAAGGGCGGAGGCGCGCCGCTGATGATGGCGCCCGCCCCCGCCAAGACGGAAGCGAAGGACACGAAGGTGCGAACGGCGGGCATGTCATGAGCCGCAAGGTGGAGGGCGTGAAGCTGCGCAAGGGCAAGGTGATTCCGCGCGACGACGGCAAGCGCATCGAGGAGTTCGTTGGCGTGGCCAGCACGCAGACGGAGTCCGCGTCCGTGGCGCGCATGCGGGCGCCTCCGGGCTGGAGCGAACCCGCGCAGAAGCCGGAGTTCGACGAGGTGGTGCTCGTCCTCACGGGCGAGCTCACCCTGGTGGTGGACGGCAAGCGCGAGCGCATTGGCGCGGGCGAGGTGGGCCTGGTGCCGCGCGGCAAGCGCGTGGTGTACCGCAACGACTCGCAGGGCGCGTGTGACTACTGGTCCATCTGCGCCCCGGCGTTCCGCGTGGAGCTGGCGCACATGGAGAAGCCGGCGCCCAAGGCGAAGGCCGCGGAAAACCACGTGACGGTGCAGGTGGCGCACGGCCAGGGCGCGGACTACGAGCGCCTGCTCACCACCTGGTCCCGCGACTACCTGAAGCGCCTGGGCCTCACCGACTGTGAGCTGTCGCTGTCGCTCGTGGGGGACCGGGCCATCCGCCGGCTCAACCGCACCTGGCGCCAGAAGGACAAGGCCACGGACGTGCTGTCCTTCCCCGCGGGCGACCTGCCCAAGGGCACCCCGGGCCCGCGCCCGCTGGGCGACGTGGTCATCTCCCTGGATACGGCGAAGCGGCAGGCGAAGGAGTACGGCCGCACGCTGGAGTCGGAGATGGGCCGCTACCTGGCGCATGGCCTCCTGCACCTGCTGGGGCATGACCATGAGAAGCCTCGCGACGCGAAGCGCATGGCGGCCCTGGAGGAGCAGCTCCTGGGTGAGCGGGGCATGGTGGCGGACTCGCTGACCATCGACTCGCGCGCCCGCCGCGCGAAGCTCATCTGAAATCCCCGCCGGGGGGCTTGCGGCCCCTCGTGCCTCGTGTTGGATGGAACGATGCCCCGCCTGTCGTCTCTCATCGTCGCAAGCCTGTTGGGTCTCCTGCTGTCCGCGTCCCCCGCGCGCGCCGCGTCGGTGCCGCCGTGGGGCACGGGCGAGAGCCGGGGCGAGGACCTGTCCATCTGGCTGGTGACCTTCAGCCCTGGCGACGACGTCTTCTCGTGGTGGGGCCACGGCTCGCTGGTGGTGGAGGACCGCGCCCGCAACATGCAGCGGCTCTACAACTACGGGATGTACTCGTTCGACGACCAGACGGTGGTGCACTTCGCCAAGGGCCGCCTGGAGTTCTGGGTCGGTGAGTCGAGCGTCAACGGCACCTTCCGCTTCTACAAGTCGCTGGGGCGCGACGTGCGCGTGCAGGAGCTCAACCTCACGCCGGAGCAGCGCGTGACGGTGGCGAAGAAGCTGGCGGACAACGTGCTGCCGGAGAACCGCGACTACCTCTACGAGCACTACAGCGACAACTGCGTGACGCGGCTGCGCGACATGATCGACGTGGCCGTGGGTGGCCGGCTGTCCGAAGCGGAGAAGGCCCCGGCCCGCATGACGCTGCGCGAGCACACGCGGCGCTACACGTCGGTGAGCCCGCCCGTGAGCTTCCTGCTCGACTTCATGATGAATGACTCCATCGACAAGCCCATCACCCGCCGCGAGGAGGCCTTCCTCCCGGACGAGCTGGAGCAGCAGGTGGCGGAGCTGAAGGTGCCGGGCCCGGACGGGCAGCCGGTGTCGCTGGTGGAGAAGCAGTGGGATTTCTACGCGTCGCCCACGCGCCCGCGGCCCCCCGCGCAGCCCCCGAACTTCGGTCCGTGGATCCTCGCGCTGGGCGTGCTCCTGGGCGGCGCCGCGCTGGGCCTGGCCGCTTGGGAGAAGAAGGGCAGTCGCGCGGCGCGCATCCTCCTGGGCCTGGAGAACGTGGTGGTGGGCCTGGTGCTGGGCATCCCCGGGCTGGCGCTCGTCATCATGTGGGTGGGCACGAACCACGTCGTCACGCACCACAACGAGAACCTCTTCCTCGCGAACCCGCTGACGCTCCTGGCCGTGCCGTACGGCCTGCGCCTCACCTGGAACAGCGCGAAGGCGCGGGCGCGGCTCAAGTGGGTGTGGGGCCTGCTGGTGGCCACGGGCGCGCTGGGATTGGTGCTCAAGGTGCTGCCCTGGTCCGACCAGGACAACTGGCGCGCCATCGCGCTCATCCTGCCCATCTCCCTGGGCATGGCCGGCGCGTTCTGGCTGGACCGGCTCCGGGCGCTCGTGCCAGGAACGGCGCGCACGCCGCCCCGTCAGGATGCGCAGGCCTCCTCGCTCAAGGCCTCCTGAAACACCCCGGCTTTCCCAACTGTTTCGCAACGAAGGAGACGACGAACACCATGGCGAACGATTCGATGGAGACGATCCACGCCCTGAAGGAGCGCCTCAACGCGCTCCGGGGGCATCTTTGACCTCGACCGCAAGCGGTCCCGCATTGCGCTGATCGAGCGTGACTCCACGCAGCCCGACTTCTGGAACGACAACACCAGGGCGCAGGGCCTGCTGAAGGAGAAGTCCACGCTGGAGGCCAGCGTGGGCGCCTTCGACAAGACGATGCGTGGGCTGGACGACGCGCAGACGCTGCTGGAGCTGGCGGCGGAGATGAACGACGAGGCGAGCGCGCAGGAGGCGGAAGGCACGCTCGCGTCGCTGGAGGGCGAGGTCGCGAAGCTGGAGCTGGCGCGGATGCTCTCCGGGCCGCAGGACCGCAGCAACTGCTTCATGGACATCAACCCGGGCGCGGGCGGCACGGACTCCATGGACTGGGCCGCCATGCTCCTGCGCATGTACACGCGCTACGGTGAGACGAAGGGCTGGAAGGTCGAGATCAGCGACGCGTTGCCGGGCGAAGAGGCGGGCTTCAAGAACGTCTCCCTGCGCATCGAGGGCGAGAACGCCTACGGCTACCTCAAGGCGGAAGTGGGCGTACACCGGCTGGTGCGCATCAGCCCCTTCGACGCCAACGCGCGCCGGCAGACGGCCTTCGCGTCCGTGGACGTGTACCCGGAGGTCGACGACAGCATCCAGATTGACCTGCCGGAGAAGGACTACGAGTTGAAGTTCATCCGCGGCAGTGGCGCGGGTGGCCAGAAGGTCAACAAGACGTCGTCCACGGCGCAGCTGCGGCACCTGCCCACGGGCATCATGATCACCTGTCAGACGGAGCGCTCGCAGTCGGCCAACAAGGACATGGCCTTCCAGATTCTGCGCGGCCGCCTGTACGAGCTGGAGATGAAGAAGCGCGATGCCGAGCGCGACGCGGCCGAGGCGGCCAAGAAGGACATCTCCTTCGGCTCTCAGATCCGCAGCTACGTGCTGGCGCCGTACCGCATGGTCAAGGACCTGCGCACCGGCGTGGAGACGGGCAACGTGGACAAGGTGCTGGACGGTGACCTGGAGGAGTTCGTCACCGCACAGCTGCTGGGCGTGAAGAACCCCAACCGCAACGCCGCCGCGGACTAAGGACAGGGCGCCCTGTCCGGATGCATCCCACCCCTCCCGGGCCTTGAGTCCGGGAGGGGTTTTCCATGTCCGGGAACCTTTTTTCCGGGGCCGGTGTCAGGGGGCGGGGCAGGGTGGTGCGGTAGGATGGAGTAGGCCCTACACGGGGAGGCGCGGGTGTCACCGGGCGGAGTGCTCGACGTCGGACAGCAGGCCCTGGCCCCCGAGGCCCAGGCCGACCCGCGCCGCGAGGAACAGGCGCTGCTCGTCCGGCTGCGGCGCGGCGACCCGGAGGCCTTCGAGTCGCTGGTGCACCAGCACCAGGACCGCCTCTACGACTTCTGCTTCCGCATGGTGGGTGACCGCGAGGAGGCCCACGACCTGGTGCAGGAGATTTTCGTCAGCGTGCACCAGAACGTCCGGCGCTTCCGCGAGGACGCGCGCCTGTCCACGTGGCTGTTCCGCATCTCCAAGAACCACTGCCTCAACCGGCTGAAGTACCTGCAGCGCCGGGGGCGGGGCCGCTCGGAGGTCTTCGACGAGGTGAGCGCCGCCGCCATCGCGGAGGGTGGGGGCGCCCCGCCGCAGCCGGACGCCGCCCTGGACGCGGCGCGTGAGCGGGCCCGGGTGCAGCGGGCCATTTCCCAACTGGACCCCGATGCGCGCATGCTGGTGGCGCTGCGAGACATCGAGGGCCTGAGCTACGACGAGATTGTCGACATCACCGAGCTGCCCGAGGGAACCGTGAAGAGCCGGCTCCACCGGGCACGCGAGAAGCTGGCGGACCTGCTGGGGCGCTTCGAACCATGAGCGGCGGCGGGTGGAGGTCAACGGACGTGGAACCTCGATTGGATCACCGGGAGGCGAAGGCGCTGTTCCTGGCGCTCGCCGACGAACAGCTGCCTGCCCCCCAGGAGCAGGCGGTACGCAGCCACCTGGACGGCTGTGAGGAGTGCCGCCAGGGGTGGGACCGGTACGCCCGCACGGTGGAGCGGGTGCGCACGGTGGAGCGGGAAAAGGCCCCGCCCGCGCTCGCGTCGCTCGTGGCCGCTCGCGTGCGCCGCCAGCGCCGCTTCGGCCTGAAAGGCCTGCACCTGGCGCATGCCCAGCACCGCTTCCCGGTGGAAATCCTCATCCCGCTGCTGCTGGCCGCGGCGGTGGGCGCATTTCTCTTGATGTCTTCCTGACGGTCATTTCCGGGGCCGCTACCCCCTGGGATGCGTTGCGTACCGGGGGAGGCTTGGCTACGGTGCCGCGCCTTTCACACGAGCGCGTCATGGCCGACACCGAGAACAAGACCCCCCCAGGTGAGAAGAGCGGCGAAGCGGTGGACTCCAGCTCCAAGGAGCAGGAGATCTACCAGCAGCGGTTGGACAAGGCCGCGAAGTGGCGCGAGGCCGGCTTCAACCCCTACGGCAACGGCTACGCGCCCAAGGACGTGGCGCAGCGGCTCCACGACGACCACGGCCAGAAGACCGCCGAGGACCTGGACAAGGAAGCCCCCCAGGCGGACGTCGCTGGCCGCATCGTGGCCATGCGCTCGTTCGGCAAGGCCGCGTTCATCAAGCTGCGCGACCGCTCCGGCGAAATCCAGGTGCACGTGAAGAAGGACGCGCTGGGGGACCTCTATGAGGTCTTCAAGCAGTGCGACCTGGGTGACTTCGTCGCGGCGCAGGGCACCGTCTTCAAGAGCAAGACGGGCGAGCTGTCCATCGCGGCCACGAAGTTCATCCCGCTCACCAAGTCCCTGCGCCCCATGCCGGAGAAGTGGCACGGCCTCACGGACGTGGAGGTCCGCTACCGCCAGCGCTACCTGGACCTCGTCTCCAACCCGGACGTGAAGCAGGTCTTCCTGAAGCGCAGCAAGCTGGTGAAGTTCATCCGGAGCTTCCTCGACGGGCGGGACTTCGTCGAGGTCGAGACCCCGATGATGCACCCGCTGGTGACGGGCGCGGCGGCGCGGCCGTTCGTCACGCACCACAATACGTACGACATCGACCTCTTCATGCGCATCGCGCCCGAGCTCTACCTGAAGCGGCTCGTGGTGGGCGGCATGGACCGCGTCTACGAAATCAACCGCAACTTCCGCAACGAGGGCATCAGCACCCGGCACAACCCGGAGTTCACGATGCTGGAGTTCTATCAGGCGTACGCCACGTACGAGGACCTGATGGACCTCACGGAGGAGATGCTCTCGGAGGCCTCCCGCCACGTCACCGGCGACTCCAAGGTGAAGTACGGCGAGCACACCATCGACTTCGGCAAGGGCTGGAAGCGCATCCCCATGCCGGAGGCCATCCGGGAAGCCGTCCCCAGCCTGTCCGACAAGGACATGGTGGACGTGGACCGCCTGCGTCATGAGCTGCTCAAGACGGTGCATTCAGAGGCGGAGCGCCGCGCCGTGGACGCCATGAACCACGGTGAGCTGGTGGGCGCCCTCTTCGAGGCCCACGTCGAGCACACGCTCATCCATCCCACCTTCATCACCCAGTATCCCACCGCCGTCTCGCCGCTCGCCCGCCGCAACGACCAGAACCCGGAAATCACGGATCGGTTCGAGCTCTTCGTCGCGGGCCGGGAAATCGCCAACGCCTTCTCCGAGCTGAACGACCCCCTGGACCAGAAGGGCCGCTTCCAGGCCCAGCTGGACGCGAAGCAGCGGGGCCAGCAGGAGACCATGGACTACGACGAGGACTACATCCGCGCCCTCGAACACGGCATGCCGCCCACGGCCGGTGAAGGCATCGGGATTGATCGCGTCGCCATGTTGTTCACGGACGCCGCCAGCATTCGTGACGTGATTCTCTTCCCCCTCCTCAAGCCGCTGGCGAAGTAGCCACGAGGCCTCGTGCACCCCGCCGAACGGCAGACCGACTATCGCTGGCCCCTCCTGTGGGCTGGCTCCCTCGTGGCCCTCGTGGGAGCCATCCTCCTGGGGGTGGCCATCTCCGAGTCCGAGGCGTGGGCCGAGGTGGCCGGCGCCCTGGGCCTCTCCTTCGTGGGGTGGGGCGGGCTCGTCCAGTCCTTCGACGCCGGGGCGCTCGCCCTGGGCGCCCAGAAGGCCTCGGCCGTGGCCGGCCCCAAGGCGCTGGTGGCCGGGACGCTCGTCTGGCTGGCCGGCTGGGGCCTCATCGCCGCCGGCATCCGCCGCGCGCCGGCCTCCGGTGAGGGGCCCAGCCCCGCCGCGGGTGCGCCCCTGTACCCGCGCCTGGCGCGCTACCGGGACTTCTACTGGAGCACGCTGGGCGCCTACGGTGGCGGCATCCTCCTGGCGGAGCTGGCGTTGCTGCTCCTCCAGACCGTGCTCTCCAGCGGCGTGCCGTCGGATTTGGGCGGCGCGGCGCGCGAGGCGAGCGGGGGACTGTCCCTTCCTCCCACCATCGCCTTCGCCATCGCGTTCCTCGTGAGCATGGGCGTGGCGTTCGCGTCCGGCTTCGTGGGCGCGTCCCGGGCGCAGCGGCTGTCGTTCCCGGAAGCCACCATCGGCGTGTTCTACCTGGGCCTGCCGGTGCCCATCCTCCTGTCGCTGATGGAGCGCGTGCCGTCCCTGCAACTGGCGCTGGGCTACCGGTTGCGCGAGGTGACGTACGTCGCGGGGCTCATCGGCCGGCCGGAGCTGGCGTACTGGCTCGTCTTCGCCGCGCTGGTGCTGGCGCTCGTGCTGGGCATCAACACCGGCTTCATCGCGGCGGGCAGCGGCCGGGTGGACCTGCGGCTGGGCTTCGAGCTCTTCGTCGCGCGCCGGCACGTGGCGGTGTTCCGCCCGTCGCTGCTGTTGGGCGCGCTCGCGGTGCTGATGTTCGGCATCGTCCCGCCGCTCATCGTCTACTTCATCATCCGCGGGGCGGAGGCCGCCGTGGAGCGCACGCGCGTGAAGTCCCTGGGCCTGGCGGATCCGCTCGCCGCCGCATCCGCGCAGCACCGGATGAAGCTGCACGAGCAGTCGCCCACCATGATGATGACCGCGCTGTCCGTGGGCGGCGTGGGCGTGGGCGTGATGGCGCTCATCATCGTGCTCAGCGTGATGAGCGGCTTCGAGGCCGACCTCCAGCAGAAGATTCTGGGCACCAACGCGCACGCGGTGGTGTCTCGCTACGCCGGGGACCTGCCGGACTACGACAAGGTGATGCAGCAGGTGAAGCGCGTGCCCGGCGTCGTGGGCCAGACGCCCTTCATCATCAACCAGGTGATGATCGCCTCGGAGGGCAACGTCGACGGCGTCATCATCAAGGGCATCGACCCGAAGACGGTCGGCTCGGTGACGGACCTGCCGCAGAACATCCTGCCCGGCGGCGACCTGGGCCACCTGGAGCAGCCCGCGAAGATCCTCCCCAGCAGCGCGGTGGAGGACGCGGAAGGGAAGAAGGACGCCGAGGAGGAGGACCCCATCATCGGCAAGCCCTCCAAGCCCGCGAAGCCCACGGTGCTGCCGGGCATCATCATCGGCCGGGAGCTGGCGGCCTCGCTGCGCGTGGTGGTGGGGGACCGGGTGAACGTGGTGTCCCCGCTGGGCACGGAGCTGGGGCCGTCCGGTCCCATCCCCAAGAGCCGCGCGTTCCGGGTGGCGGGCGTCTTCTACTCGGGCATGTACGAGTACGACTCCAAGTTCGTCTACATCCTGCTCAAGGAAGCGCAGGACTTCTTCGCCGTGAAGGGCGCCACCGGCATTGAACTGAAGGTGGCGGACATCGACGACGCGCGCCGCATCGCCAACCAGGTGGTGCGCGTGCTGGGCGGCTACCCCTACCGCGCGCGCGACTGGGGTGAGATGAACAAGAACCTCTTCTCCGCGCTGCGCCTGGAGAAGCTGGTGATGGGCATCATCCTGTCCATCATCATCATCGTCGCCGCGGGCCTCATCGTCGCCACGGTCATCATGCTGGTGCTGGAGAAGCGGAAGGAGATCTCCGTCCTCAAGGCGCTGGGCGTCCCGGACGGCGGCATCGTGAAGATCTTCCTCGCGGAAGGGCTCCAGATTGGCGTGGCCGGCGGCGTGCTGGGCCTGTTCTCCGGACTCGCGTGGTGCCTCTTCATCGAGAAGGTCGGCATCAAGCTGGATCCGGAAGTCTATTACATCCCCGCGCTGCCGGTGCGCATCGAACCGGTGCAGACGGCGCTGGCGGTGATCATCGCGGTGCTCGTCACCTACCTGGCGTCCATCTACCCGGCCCTCAAGGCGAGCAGCGTGGAACCGGTGGAAGGTCTGAAGGCGGAGTAGCCATGGCGCTGTTGTCCATCCGCAACGTCTTCAAGAGCTATTTCCTGCACGGCAAGCGCATTGACGTGCTGCGCGACGTGTCCCTGGACATCAACGCCGGCGAGCTCATCTCCATGATTGGCGCGTCCGGCGCGGGAAAGAGCACCTTCCTGCACGTGCTGGGCACGCTGGACGCCCCCGCTGCCGGTGAAGTCCTCTTCGACGGCAAGTCCGTCTTCTCCATGAACGACGCGGAGATCGCCGAGTTCCGCAACCGCACCATCGGCTTCGTCTTCCAGAGCCACTACCTGTTGCCGGAGTTCACCGCGCTGGAGAACGTGGCCATGCCCGCGCTCATCCAGCGCAAGGACCGCACCCCTTCGTACGCCTACGCCCGCGAGCTCCTGGAGCGCGTGGGCCTGGGCAGCCGCGTGGACCACCGCCCCGGAGAGCTGTCCGGCGGCGAGGCCCAGCGCGTGGCCCTGGCGCGCGCGCTGGTGCTCAAGCCCGCGGTGCTGCTCGCGGACGAACCCACGGGCAACCTGGATCCCACGACAGGCGAGGGCATCCACCAGCTGCTCCGGGACGTCAACCGGGACCTGGGAATCACCGCCGTCGTCGTCACGCACAACGAGACGCTTGCTCGCTCCATGCCCCGCCGTCTGAGACTGGCCGGCGGGCAGGTGTCGGAGGCCTGATGGCCGCGCGCTTTTGGATTGAGGGGCCCTCCCCCCATCCCGTACATTGCCCCGCCTTTTCCTGGCCGGACTGCACTTGAGGCTCACCGTTCTGCGCAAGTCATTGCTCCCGCTGCTGGCGGTCGCCCTGTGGGCGTTTGGGCCCGTTGCTGCCTACGCCCAGGTGGACGTGGACGCGGGTTCGCCCGTCGTCCTCCCCCCGTCCACTCCCGCCGCCACGCCCGTATCGCCTCCGGATGGGGGCCCTCCCTCGGGCGCGGACGCGCCGCTGGCCACCTCGCCAGACGACGAGGACACCAACGTCTCCCCCTCGGATCGCGTGGTGGAGATCCGCATCGAGGGCAACCGCCGCGTGGAGTCGGAGGCGGTCCGCCGCGCCATGCGCACCCAGGTCGGTGACGCGCTCACCCGCTCCGCGGAGGACCTCCGCGCCATCTGGGCCCTGGGCTACTTCACGGACGTGCAGCTGCTCGCGCAGCGCCTGGCCAACGGCATCGCGTACGTGGTGCGCGTGTCGGAGCGCCCCACCATCCGCGCTGTGGCGCTCCAGGGCAACGAGGAGCTCAACGCGGAGGACCTGAAGGAGCAGCTGGATCTCAAGGTCGGCACCATCCTCGACATCGAGGCCGTGCGCGCCACCCAGAAGAAGATCCAGGAGAAGTACGTCGAGAAGGGCTACTTCCTGGCGGAGGTGACCTACAAGCTGGAGCCGGTCGAAGGCGGCGCCGCGGTCACCGTCGTCTACATCATCAACGAGCACTCGAAGGTGATGGTGAAGCAGATCATCCTTCAGGGCGCGGAGAAGGTGTCCCCGGAGGAACTCAAGGCGACCATGATCACGAAGGAGGGCGGCTTCCTGTCCTTCTTCACCGGCGAGGGCACCTACCGCGAAGAGGCCTTCCAGCGCGACCTCGCCGTCATCCAGATCGCCTACTACGACCGCGGCTTCATCAACGTGCGCGTGGACAAGCCCACCGTGCAGCTGTCCGCGGACAAGCGCGACATCTACATCACCCTGCACATCACCGAGGGTGAGTCGTACGACATCGGGAAGATCGACTTCGCGGGCGACCTGGAGCGCCCGCCGGAAGAGCTGCTGCGGCTGATGAAGTCGCGCCCCAAGGAGCGCTTCAACCGCGGCCAGCTCTCCACGGACATCTCCGCCATCTCCGACGTGTACTTCGACAAGGGGTACGCGTACGCCAACATCAACCCCGTCACCTCCGTGAACGCGGAAGACCGGACGGTGGACCTCACCTTCGACATCCAGAAGGGCCCGCTCGTCAACATCGAGCGCATCGACGTCGTCGGCAACACGAAGACGCGCGACAAGGTCATCCGCCGCGAGCTGCGCGTCTACGAAGGCGAGCTCTACAACGGCACCGGCGTGAAGCGCAGCCGCGAGCGCGTCACCGCCCTGGGCTTCTTCGAGACCGTCGAAATCACCCAGCACCCGGGCAGCACCGACAACGCCATCGTGTTGCAGGTGGAGGTGAAGGAGAAGGCCACCGGCACGTTCCAGGTGGGCCTGGGCTTCTCCAACGTGGAGAACTTCATCTTCACGGCCCAGGTGTCGCAGAACAACTTCCTCGGCTGGGGCCAGAGCGTGTCCGCGTCCGCCCAGATCTCGGGCCTGCGCTCCCTGGTGCAGTTGTCGTTCTACGACCCGTACTTCCTGGACACGAACTACCTGCTGTCCGCGGAGTTCTTCCGCGTGCAGGCGGACTACGAAGGCTTCATCCGCAACTCCACGGGCGGCACCATCTCCCTGGGCCGCCAGCTGGTGGACGACGTGCTCGCCACGGTCGGCTACTCGCGTGAGTACGTGGACGTGCAGGCGGGGCAGGGCATTGGCGCGGTGCTGCTCGCCAATCAGTTCCAGTCCGGCGTCACCAGCGCGCTGCGCCTGTCCGTGTCCTTCGACCGGCGAGACAACCGCCTCTTCCCGTCGCGCGGCTTCATCCACTACGGCTCGGTGGAGACGGCGCCCTCGTTCCTGGGCGGCACGTTCCTCTTCAACCGCTATACCGCCTACTCGCGCCTGTACTTCCCCCTGCCGCTGGGCTTCGTCTTCAAGACGAACGCCACGATGGGCTACGTGCAGCAGCTGGACTCCAGCAAGCCGCTGCCCATCAGCGAGCTCTACTACGTGGGCGGCATCAACACGATCCGTGGCTACTACCTGCGCAGCATCAGCCCCACGCTGCTGGTGCCGCGCGCGGACAACCCGGACGCCAACGTCACCGAGTTCCGGGTGGGCGGCAACAAGCAGCTCATCTTCAACTTCGAGCTGGAGTTCCCCATCTTCGAGAAGGCCGGCCTGCGCGGCGTGCTCTTCTACGACGCCGGCAATGCCTTCGGCTCAAACGAGAAGTTCTTCGAGGACCGGCAGGACAAGCTGCCCCTGGGCCTCTTCCACGCGGCGGGCTTCGGCTTCCGCTGGTTCTCGCCCATCGGGCCCCTGCGCTTCGAGTGGGGAATCCCGCTGACCAAGCGGCCGTCAGACGACTCCATCCTGTTCGAGTTCACGATCGGTAACTTCTTCTGATAGGCATTGACCCCAAGTCCTTCCCGGTACGTCCTCCTCCGCCCCACCCGGGCGGAAGTGAACAGGCCGGGATGGCGGACGTCGGAGCCTGCAGCACCCTTTCCGAGGAGCCTTGACCCATGTCGCTTCGAAGCACCCTGGCGGCCGCCGCCGCTGTCCTGTCGCTCGCCCTCCCGGTTGCCGCTTCGGCCGCCGAGCTCAAGGTGGCCTACGTCGACCTGCAGCGCGTGCTGCTGGAGGTGGATGACGGCAAGGCCGCCAAGGCCCGTCTCCAGAAGTGGCTGGAGGACCGCCAGAAGGAGATCGACAAGGAGCAGGAGACGCTCCGCAAGGAGAAGGACACCCTGGACAAGCAGGCCAGCGCCATGAGCGAGGCCACGCGCACCCAGAAGGCCACCGAGCTCCAGAAGAAGGTGATGGAGCTGGCGCAGAAGTACGAGCGCAGCCGCGCCGAGGCCGCCAACAAGGAGCGCCAGGAGATGGAGCCCATCGTCAACCGCATCGACCAGGTCATCGCGTCCATCGCGGAGCGGGACGGCCTGGGCATGGTGCTGGACAAGCGCGACTCCGGCATCGTCTTCGCGCTGTCCCAGTACGACATCTCCAACGAGGTCGTGCGCAGCTACAACAACAGCGCCTCCAAGAAGCCCGCGCCGGCGGCCAAGGACGCCCCGGTCAAGAAGTAGGCGTTGGACACCCCCGTGCCATCCGCATCCAACGCGCACCGGCTGGGGGACATCGCCACCCACGTCCGGGGTGAGCTCCTCGGCGACCCCGGACTGCTCGTCCATGGCCTGAACGGCCTGGAGGAGGCAGTCCCGGGAGAGGTGTCGTTCTACGGCAACCCCCGCTACCGCAAGCAGTTCGAGGCCACCCGCGCCTCGGCGGTGCTGGTGGGGATGGATGCCACCGCTCGCGACGGCGTGGCCCTGGTGCGGGTGCCCAACCCGCACCTGGCCTACGCGAAGCTCCTCGCCCTGTTCCACCCGGCCACGCGGCCCGCCGCGGGCATCCACCCGGCGGCCCACGTGCACCCGGAGGCCACGGTGCACCCGGAGGCCACGGTGAAGGCCGGGGCGGTGGTGGAGAAGGGCGCCCACGTCGGCGCCCGCACGGTGCTGCACTCCGGCGCCTACGTGGGTGAAGGCGCGCGCGTCGGCGACGACTGCGTGCTCTACCCGCACGCCACGGTGCGCGAAAACTGCGTGGTGGGCTCGCGCGTCATCCTCCACGCCTCGTCGGTGGTGGGCGCGGACGGCTTCGGCTTCGCGTTCGACGCGGAGGGCGAGGACGGCCCCCGCCACTTCAAGATTCCCCAGGTGGGCATCGTCCGCATCGAGGACGACGTGGAAGTTGGGGCCTGCACCTGCATCGACCGTGCGACGGTGGGTGAAACGGTGGTGGGCCAGGGGACGAAGCTCGACAACCTGGTTCAGATCGCCCACAACGTGCGCGTGGGTCCGCTGTCGCTCATCTGCGCGCAGGCGGGCGTTTCGGGTTCGGCGGAGGTGGGCACCGGCGTGGTGCTCGCGGGGCAGGTGGGCGTGGTGGGCCACATCCGCGTGGGAGACCTGGCCAAGGTGGGCGCGCAGTCAGGCGTCGCCCATGATGTTCCGGACGGGCAGGTCGTCAGTGGCAGCCCCGCCATCCCCCACAAGGAATGGCTGCGCGCCAGCGCCGCGTCGGGGCAGCTGGCGGACCTGCTCAAGGAAGTGCGCGCCCTTCGCAAGAGGGTGGAGCTGTTGGAGAAGGAGAAGGGCGGATGATGGACATTGGCGAGATCCAGGCGCTGCTGCCGCACCGCTACCCGTTCCTCCTGGTGGACCGGGTGGTGGAAATCGTGCCGGGCCAGAAGCTCACGGCCTACAAGAACGTCACCATCAACGAGCCCTTCTTCAACGGCCACTTCCCGGGGCACCCGGTGATGCCGGGCGTGCTCATCCTGGAAGCGCTCGCCCAGGCCACGGCCATCCTTGCGTATAAGACGGAAGCCATGGACCCGACGCGGCTCGTCACGTACTTGATGGGCGTGGACAACGCGCGCTTCCGCAAGCCGGTGGTGCCCGGGGACCGGCTCCAGTTGGACATTGAAGTCATCCGCCACAAGGGCGCCATCTGGAAGACGAAGGGTGTGGCGTCGGTGGATGGCGCCAGGGTGGCGGAAGGGGAGTTCCTCGCCACCGTGGTGGACAAGAACAAGGCCGCCAAGGGCGACGAGAGCGCGGCGCCGTAGGGCGCGTCATTCGCGCTGCTGAGGAGAGAAGGACATGGCGCAGGTTCATCCCACCGCGGTCGTCCATCCGGGAGCCCGGCTCCACGACACCGTGGAGGTGGGGCCGTTCTCGGTCATCGGGCCTCAGGTCGTCATTGGCGCGGGCACCCGCATCGGGCCGCACGTCGTCATCGAGGGCCGCACCACGTTGGGAGAGCGCAACCACCTCTTCCAGTTCTGTTCCGTGGGCGCGGCGCCCCAGGACCTGAAGTACGCGGGTGAAGACACGGAGCTCGTCATTGGCGACGAGAATCAAATCCGTGAGTTCGTCACGGTGAACCTGGGCACGGTGGCCGGCGGCGGCGCTACGCGCCTGGGCCACCGCAACCTGCTGCTCGCCAACAGCCACATCGCGCACGACTGTGTCGTGGGCAATGAGGTCCTCCTCGCCAACGGGGCCGCGCTCGCGGGCCACGTGGTGGTGGAGGACTCGGTGAAGATTTCGGGCCTCGTCGCGGTGCACCAGTTCACCCGGCTGGGGCGCTACGCGTTCATCTCCGGCGGCTCCATGGTCACCATGGACGTGCCCCCGTACTGCACCGTGCAGGGGGACCGGGCCACGCTGGTGGGCCTCAACACCGTGGGCCTGGAGCGCGGCGGCTTCACCGAGGAGCAGATTGGCCGCGTGAAGGAGACCTACCGCATCCTCTTCCGCTCCAAGCTGGGGCTCCAGGAGGCGCTCGCGCAGCTTCGCGGAGAGCTCTCCAGCCACCCGGAAGTGGAGCACCTGGTGCGGTTCGTGGAGACGAGCAAGCGCGGCGTCACGCGCTAGGCCTCTTCACGAGGGAACGGAGGGGAGTGGGTGGAGCGCATCGGGCTCATCGCCGGTAACGGCCAGCTTCCCTTCCTCTTCGCGCGGGCCGCCCGTGCGCGCGGCCTGGAGGTGGTGGTGGCCGCGCACCGGGGAGAGACGGACCCGGCGCTGGAGCAGGAGGTCGGCCACTTCGCCTGGGTGCGCGTTGGGCAGGTGGGCCGCATCCAGAAGGTCTTCCGCCAGGCGGGCGTCACCCGGGCGGCCATGGCGGGCGGAATCGGCCGCGTGCGCGCGCTCACGGAGGCCCGGCTGGACCTGGGCGCGGTGCGCATCATCTCCCGCCTGCGCAGCTTCCGGGACGACGCGCTCCTGCGCGCCGTGGCCGCGGACTTCGAATCCCAGGGCATCACCATCATCGCGCCCACGGACTTCCTGGGCGAGGTGCTGTGCCCCGAAGGGCACCTGGCGGGCCCCACGCTCAAGCCCGCGCAGGAGAAGGACGTGGCCCTGGGCCGCGAGGTGGCGGTGCTCCTGGGGCAGGCGGACGTGGGCCAGACGGTGGTGGTGCGTGACGGCCACGTGCTCGCGCTGGAGGCCGTGGAGGGCACCGACGAGACCATCCGCCGGGGCGCGAAGCTGGGCGGCCCGGGCGCGGTGGTGGTGAAGCGCTGCAAGCCGGAGCAGGACCTGCGCTTCGACTTGCCCGCCGTGGGGCCCCGCACGCTGGAGGTCATGGCGGAGGTGGGCGCCCGGGTGCTGGCGCTGGAGGTAGGGCGCACGGTGCTGTTGGACGCACCTGCCCTCTTCGCGGGGGCCACCGCGCGAGGCATCACCCTGGTGGGCGTGCGGTAGGCTTCCGCGGGAATCCGTTCCCCCGGGCTGGAGTTGCCTCCCCACCTCCCCCGCGACGCCGAGGTTGACGCCGCATGTCCGTTCGACTCCTACCTCTCTTGGCCCTGCTGGGCCTGCCGCTCCCCGCCTCCGCGGAGGCCATCCGGGTATCGCTGGAGAGCAAGGCGGCGCTGGGTGAAGGCGTGCCCACGCTGGTCATCCACATCGAAGAGCCCATCGACGGCTTCGAGGTGAAGCTCAAGCGCAGCGACGGCAAGGCGGTGGAGCTCAAGGGGGGCGGCAAGCCGGGCATCACCCGCCGCCTCGCCCTGGAGCAGCCGGAAGGGAAGTTCCACTACGAGGGCGAGCTCACCGTGCGATTCCCGGGCGGGGCGGAGCCGGGCTCCATGCCTCTCTCGTTCGACACGGAGCTCAACGGCCCGCTGAAGCTGGAGGTTCGCCCGGAGGACGTGGACGTGCCCGGGCGCAAGCTGCGCTTCACGCTGTCGCGCCCGGCCGCGAAGACGGAAGTGACGGTGAAGATGGACACCGGCAAGACGGCCTTCGCGGGCGACGTGGACTTCAAGGGCGCGCCCGCGGGCACGCCCCTGGAGGTGAAGTGGCTGCCGGCGGAGGGCAAGGTGATGCACATCCGCCTGAGGGCCTACGACACCTCCGACTTCTACACGGGCGTGGACCTCTACCCGTGGCAGGTGGACATCCCGCATGAGGAGGTGACCTTCGCCTCCGGCCGCTCGGACGTTCCCTCGGCGGAGAAGGGCAAGCTGGACGCCAGCTACAAGAGCATCACGGAGGCGTTGAATAAGTATGGCCGCTGGGCGTCGCTGCGCCTGTACGTGCTCGGGCACACCGACACGGTGGGCAGCACGAACGACAACCGCGAGCTTTCGCTCAAGCGGGCGAAGAGCATCGCGACCTACTTCCGCCAACGCGGCCTGAAGGTACCAGTGTTCTACGAGGGCTTTGGTGAGCAGTCCCCGGCGGTGCCCACGCCGGACGAGACGGCGGAGGCGGGCAACCGCCGCGCCGAATACATCATCGCGGTGGAGGACCCGTCCCTGACGAACGCGCCCTTCGCCCCTCGCTGGCGCAAGCCTTGAGGTGTCACATGGTGGAACTTGCTCGCATCCGTTGGGCGCTCGCCGTGGCGGGCCTGGGCTTCTTGGGGACGGTGGGCTGCGCGCACTCCGTGCCCCTGGAGCAGCGCGTGCAGGCCGAGGACGAGAAGTGCACGCTCCTCCAGGCGCTGATGCGCCAGCCCGCGCCCGCGAAGGCCATCCAGAAGTTCGTCGCCGAGGGCAAGGAGGAGAGGGCCCCCGTGGTCGTCTACGTGCGCCACCCGGAGGAGGCCACGCTGGAGCGCTTCTTCACCGGCGACACCCAGTGCGCGAACGAATCGTTCAAGGTCGTGCAGGAGAACGTGGTGGACGCCGTGGTGGTGTACCTGCAGGAGGTCCAGGGCGGCTACGCGTACGACGCGCAGCGCTCCAGCCCGGACCGCCTCACCATGGACGGCCGTCCCCAGGGCACCGTGCGCAAGGACGGCGCCGTGTGGGTGGCGGGCGCGGACGCTATTTGAGCAGGTCCTTCGCCCCGTCCGCGATGAACTGCACCGCGATGGCGGCCAGGATGAGGCCTGACACGCGCTCCAGGATGGCGACGCCGGACTGACGCAGCACCCGCTGCACCAGGCTGGACGCGTTGAGGATGAAGTAGGTCACGGTGAAGGTCAGCACCACCGCCGCGACCACCGGCAGCGCGGAGACGAAGGACGTCCCGGAGCGCGCCATCAGCACCATGGCGGTGGCGATGGCGCCCGGCCCCGCGAGCAGCGGAATGGCCAGCGGGACGATGGCCACGTCCTCCTTCACCACGCCTTCTTCTTCTTCCGTGGGGCTGGTGCGCGTGGAGGACGGACGGGCGCGCAGCATGTCCAGGGACGTAATCAGCAGCAGGATGCCGCCCGCCACGCGGAAGGCGCCCAGCGACACGGCGAACACCTGGAAGATGACGCGGCCGAAGACGGCGAAGAACAGCATCATCCCACACGCCACCAGACAGGCGCGCAGGGCGGTGCTGCGGATCTGCTGCTTGGTGTCCCCCGCCGTCATCGCCAGGAACAGCGGCACGACGCCAATCGGGTCCACCACGAAGAAGATGGCGGACAGCGACACGAGGAAGGTGGACACCATCGCGGACATCGACATGGTGCTCTAGACCGTGAAGCGCAGCTTCCAGACCATGCCCAGCGCTTCGACGAAGATCTTCTTGTTCATCTTCGAGTGCCCCACGCGCCGGTCCTCGAACACGATGGGGACCTCGCGCACGGTGAGGCCCTTGCGCAGGGTGCGGTAGGTCAGCTCAATCTGGAACGCGTACCCGGTGCTGCGCACCTCATCCAGGTTGATGGTCTCCAGCACGCGGCGGTTGAAGCACTTGAAGCCGCCGGTGAGGTCGCGCACGTCCACGCCCAGGATGCTGCGCGCGTAGAGCGAACCGCCGCGGCTGATGATCTTCCGGCCCACGCCCCAGTTCACCGTGCCGCCGCCATCCACGTAGCGCGAGCCCAGCACCAGGTCCGCGCCGCCTTCCGCAGCGTCCAGGAAGGTGGGGAGGTAGCGCGGGTCGTGGCTGAAGTCCGCGTCCATCTCCAGGATGTACGTGTAGCCCTCGGCCAGGGCCCACCGGAAGGCGGCCAGGTACGCGCGGCCCAGGCCCTCCTTCTTCTCGCGATGGAGCACGCGCACGCGCGGGTCCTTCGCGGCCAGCTCATCCGCGAGCTGTCCCGTCCCGTCGGGCGAGTTGTCGTCGACGACGAGGATGTCCACACGGGGGTCCGCCGCCAGCACCGCCTGGGTGATGGGGCCGATGTTGTCCCGCTCGTTGTAGGTGGGGATGCAGACCAGCGCACGGTTCATGACCCGGCGGACATACCCCAAACCCGGCGCTGGAACAGCACTCCCGACGCCAACCCGGTCGGTTCTCCGGGTCAGGAGACATGGCGCGGGGGCAACAGCTCCAGCACCGTCTGGGCCGCGCGGTGGGCGGCCCCCACCTCGCCCAGGCGTCCGCGCACCTCGGCCAGGCCCTGGACCATGGCGTCGCGGGGCTCACCCGGCAGCCACACGCGCCGCACCTCGGAGGCGATGTTCTCCGGAGTCATCTCCCCCTGGAGCAGCTCCGGCACCACGCGCCGGCCCGCCAGCAGGTTGATGAGCGACACGAAGGCCACCTTCAGCATCAGCCGGCCCACCCAGTACGTCACCAGCGACACGCGGTACACGACGACGAGCGGCCGCTCCATCAGCCCCGCCTCCAGCACCGCCGTGCCGGAGGCCACCACCGCGGCGTCGCTCGCGCCCACCACCTCCGGGGCGCGCCCGTCCACCAGCACAGGAGTCACGCCGCTGCCCTCGAAGCGGGAGAGGATTTCTTCCTTGGCGATGGTGGGCGCCACCGGCACCACCACCTGGAGCCCCGGCCGCTCGGAGGCCAGCTGCTTCGCGGCCCGGACGAGGGTGGGCAGGATGCGGCGAATCTCACTCATCCGGCTGCCGGGCAGCAGCGCGAGCGTGGGCGCGTCCTGGGACAGGCCCAGGCGCTGCCGGAACTCGAGGGCGCTGGCGGCCTTGGGCATCTGCTCCAGCACGGGACTTCCCACGTAGCGTGCGGGCACCCCGGCCTCCCGGTAGAAGTCCTCCTCGAAGGGCAGGATGCAGAGCATCCGGTCCACCAGCCGCTGGATGGTGCGCACGCGGCCCCGGCGCCAGGCCCAGATCATCGGGGACACGTAGTAGGCCACCGGGATGCCCAGGGCCTTGAGCTTCTTGGCCAGGCGCAGGTTGAAGTCCGGGATGTCCACCAGGATGGCGCAGACGGGACGGCGCTCCTCGGCGGCCTGGGCCAGGTCCTTCATGATCCGCAGGATGCGGGGGATGCGGGGGAGCACCTCGGTGATGCCCATGACGGACACTTCGCGGGCGTCGTGGATGAGCTCGACTCCCCGGGCGGCCAGCCGGGCGCCTCCCATGCCGAAGAATGTGAGGTCGGGGCGCAGGGCCTGGAGTGCGGCGACGAGCTCCGAGGCGTGGGTGTCACCGGAGGCCTCGCCGGCCACGACGAGGATGCGGGGGGAGGATGGCTGCGTCATGGGAGGCAAGACCCTCATCGTAGCTGATGCGCGGAGGGAGGGAGGTTGTAGACTGCGGCCCCCTTGAAGACGCTTCTGCTCGCTGAGAGCCACCCCCCGACCCTGGAGCACCTGACGGGCCTGCTCTCGCAGGCCGGGTACACCGTTCGGGCGGTGAATGACGCCGTGATGGCGTTGGAGCACTTCTCGGCGGACAACCCGGACGTGGTGGTGCTGGGCGTGGACCTGCCGCGCGTGGAGGGACAGCACGTCGTGCACCTCATCCGAGGGCACAGCCAGGGCGGGCGCGTGCCCATCGTGGCCATCGACAAGGGGCACCTGGGCCGCGCGAAGGGCGTGAGCTCGGTGCTGGACCTGAAGGTCAACGCGTACATCCCGGATCCGCTCAAGCCGGGCGAACTGGTGCCCCGCCTGGAGGCGCTGGTGAAGGCCGCGCAGGCCATCACGCTCACGGGCCTGTCCGCCACGCTGTCGAGGCCCGCGGTGGCGGCGGGGGACCTGAAGTCCTTCCCGTTGCCGGCGCTTCTGCACTCGCTCTACCGGTTGCGCCGTGACGGAGTCCTGGTGGTGGCCCTCAAGGGGCTGTCGCGCCGGGTGTTCTTTCTGCGAGGCGGGCCGGTGAACTTCGACTCCTCCGCGAAGGAGGACGCGCTGCCACGCTTCCTGCGCGAGCGGAGGGTCCTCACGGAGGCGCAGGAGCAGCCGGTGGTGGAGTCGCTCGCCTCCGGGCTGCGCATCGGCGCGGCGCTGGCGGACGTGGGCGTGGAGGCGGTGGGCGAGGACCTGCTGGCGCTCCTGCGCGACTTCACTAGGGACCGGCTCGGACGCGTCCTGGCCATGCGCGAGGGCCGCTACGCGTTCTACGCGGGCGACGAGTTCTCAGCCGAAGTCGCCGCCGTGGATCAGCCTGCACTTGCGCCGCTGCTGGAGGCCGCGCGCCGGCGGATGCCCCTGCGGGTGGTGGCGAACGCGCTCAAGGCGCACCTGAACGAGTACCCGGTGCGCTCGGCGGACTTCGGCCGGGACCTCCAGTCGATGGCGCTGGACACGGAGGACATCAAGCTGGCCATGCAGGTGAATGGCCGCATCGTGCTCAAGGACCTGCTGGCGCACGGGCGCGCGGAGCTGCGGGCGGCGTACACGCTGCTGTGGTTCCTCAAGCTGACGGGCGGGGTGACGTTCTCCGCGACGCCGGTGGCCACGGGGTCGGACGTGTTGAGCGCGGCGGCGGTGCCGGACGTCATCGCGCCCCGCAAGCGCAAGAGCCTGCCCGCGGAGACAGCGGCGGCGCTGCGCGAGGAAGCGGTGCGCATCATCACGCGCAGCTACTTCGGCGGGCTGGGCCTGGACCTCGCGGCGGACAAGGAGGCGGTGGAGCGCGCGTATCACGAGACGGCGATGCGCTTTCATCCGGACACCTACGCGGAGTTCGACATCTCCGACCTGCGCGACCTGTTGGAGCAGGTGCAGGAGAAGCTGTCCGCGGCGTACCGGGTGCTGAGCGTGGACGAGAAGCGCCGCGCCTATCTCCAGTACTTCTTCAGCCGGCAGGAGGTGGTGGGCCGGGCGACCGCCATCAACGTGGACGCGGAGTTGGCGCTGCGCCGGGGCGAGTCCGCGATGAAGCGGGGCGACTACAAGGCGGCCATCCAGGGCTTCGAGGAGGCGGTGTCGCTCAACGGCGGCGAGCCCGAGTACTACTCGTACCTCGCCTGGGCGAAGTACCGGGGCTCGCCCGGGCCGCTGATGCAGCGGGCGCTCGCTGCGCGCAAGGTGCTCAAGCAGGCGCTGACGTTGGACCCGTACCTGGAGCGGGCGCAGATCATCGCGGCCATCATCGAAATCGACCTGGACGACGTGCCGCTCGCGCGCAAGAAGTTGATGAAGGTGCTGGAGCTGAACCCGTATTCGGTGCTCGCGAGGGCGGCGTTGCAGAAGGTGGTGAAGTAGTCATGCATCACGCGCTCTGGCGGCTGCTCCGGTACGCGAAACCGCACGCGGGAATCCTCGTCCTGGCCTTCGCGTGCATGGCGGTGTTGGGGCTCGCGACGGGCGCGTACGCGTACCTGCTGGGCCCGGCGCTGCGCTTCCTGTTGTCGGGAGGCGAGGAGGGCTTCGCGAGCGCGCACCGGGTGCCCTGGCTGGCGAACCTGCCGCGCGAGGCTGCGCTCTGGGGTTTCCCGGTGCTGGTGCTGTGCGTGGGCGCGGTGAAGGGCGTGGGGTACCTGGGCCAGTTCTACTTCATGGGCCTGTTCGCGCAGCGAGTGGTGAAGGACCTGCGGCGCGACCTGTTCCTGCGGCTCACGGCGCTGTCGCCGTCGCAGCTGTCGAAGGAGCGGACGGGAGATCTGCTCAGCCGCTTCTCCTCGGACGTGATGGCGGTGGAACTGGCCGCCATGTACACGGTGGGCTCGTACCTGCGAGACACCATTCAGGTGCTGGTGCTCGCGGGAGTGGCGCTGGCGATGAGCCCGATGCTCGGAGGGCTGATGCTGGCGGTGATTCCGCTGGCGGCGCTGCCCGCATCGAGGCTGACGCGCAAGGTGCTGAAGGGAACGCGAGAAGGGCAGGCCCACCTGGGGCAGCTCGCGGGCCAGCTGCACGAAGGGCTGGGAGGGCTGCGCACCATCCAGGCCTTCAACGGCCAGGAGGCGGAGCTGGCGCGCTTCGAGTCCTACGCGAAGGCCCACGAGGAAGCGGTGGTGGGCGCGGCCTGGGCGCGAGGAGGTGTGCCGGGGTTGATGGAGGTGCTCGCCGCGGCGGCGCTCGCGGGAGCGCTGGGGTACGCGGCGGCGACGCGAGCGATGGAGCCGGAAGCGCTCCTGTCGCTGCTCACGGCGGTCATCCTCGTGTACCAGCCGGTGAAGGACCTGGGCCGGGTGACGCAGTTCGCGGTGCAGGCGGGAGCGGCGGGAGAGCGCCTCTTCGCGCTGCTCGACCTGAAGCACCCCGTGGAGGACGCAGTCGGCGCGGGGCCGGCGCCAGCGCTGCATGAGTCGCTGCGCATGGAGGACGTGCGCTTCTTCTACGGCGAGCGCCGAGCGTTGGACGGGCTGACCCTGGACCTGAAGGTGGGGCAGGTGGCGGCGCTGGTGGGAGGCAGTGGAGGAGGCAAGAGCACGGTGACGTCGCTGCTGCTGCGCTTCGAGCGTCCCCAACAGGGGCGCATCCTCCTGGATGGAGTGGACGCGGACACGTACACGGCGGCGAGCGTCCGGAGTCAGTTCGCGCTGGTGACGCAGGAGCCGCTGCTCTTCCACGGCACCGTGCTGGAGAACCTGCGGCACGCGAGGCCCGAGGCGACGAAAGAGGAAGTGGAGGCCGCGGCGAAGGTGGCGAACGCGGACGCCTTCATCCTGGGGCTGCCGCAGGGCTACGACACGCGCATCGGCGAGCGAGGCGTCATCCTGAGCGGAGGTCAGCGCCAGCGCCTGTGCATCGCGAGGGCGGTCCTGTCCAAGGCCCCGGTGATGGTGCTGGACGAAGCGACCAGCAGCCTGGATCCAGAGAACGAGCGCGAGGTGCAGGCCGCGCTGGCGAAGGTGCTCCCCGGCAGGACGGCGCTGGTCATCGCGCACCGGCTGTCCACGGTGACGAGCGCGGACGTCATCCACGTGGTGGAGGCAGGCCGCATCGTGGAGAGTGGAAGCCACGCGGACCTGCTCCAGAAGGAAGGCCGTTACGCCGCCATGTGGCGCCTGCAGACATCAGGCCCCGTGGAGCGGGGAGCGGCGTGAGCAAAGCCGGCACGGCCAGGCGGCCCCTCTCTCTGGCGATTCGCGCCGTGTTCGGTGTGTTGTTCCTGCTCCTGGGAGTCGCGGGCTTCTTCGCCTTCGCGGCGGGCTTCGCGGACTACCCCGTCGTCGAGCCTGCACCGGACGCGAAGCCGTGGATCCGCGGCGCGTACCACGTGCACACCACGCGCTCGGACGGGAACGGGACGCCCGCGAAGGTCGCCCGGGAGGCAAAGGCCGCGGGCCTCGACTTCGTGGTGCTCACCGACCACAACGACTTCAAGCCGCCCGCCGCGACCTGGGTGGACGGCGTACTGCTCATCCCCGGCGTGGAGATTTCCACCAGCGCGGGCCACCTGGCCGCGTTCGGCATGCAGCGGCCCATCGAAGGCGTGAAGCCCTGGGGACCACCGGAACAGGCAGTGGCCGCGGTGGAAGCCACTGGAGGCACGGCGGTCCTCGCGCATCCGGTCCAGACGAAGAACCCCTGGAAGGACGAAGCGACGGCGCACCAGGTCCCGGGCTTCGAGCTGTACTCGGCGGACACCTTCTTCCGGCAGGCGCTGAGAAGCCCGGTGAGCCGGCTCCTGCCCTCGGTAGGCGCCTCCCTGGTGAACCCGGTGCACGGCGTGATGCTGCTAGCGGTCCCAGAGCCACGCCCGACAGAGCGCTTCCTGGAGCTGGCGCGAGAGCGCAAGCGCATCGCCCTATGTGGCAATGACGCGCACGGAGTGCCCGCGTACGAGGACATCTTCAACGCGCTCGACATGGAGATCCCGCCGGACGCGCTTTCAGGTCCCCTGTCCCAGAACGCGCGCGAAGCCGCGGCCCAGGTCACGCAGGTGCTGGCGAGCGGCCAGGCCCTCTGCGTCTTCCGAGCGCTCGGAGCGCCAGCTGGCTTCGCCCTGGAAGGCTTCGACGCGAACACGAGGGAAGCCCCCGTGGGCACGGCGCTGACGGTCCGCCTCCCGGAGCACACCCCAGGCACGCTGGAGGTCCGGGTGTGGGGTAACGGTCGCCTGCAACCCGACGGGCAGCACATCGAGCTGACCGGTCCGGGAGCAGTCCAGGTGGAGGTCTGGGCCCACGCGCCCGGACGTTTCTTCGGCCACGAGTGGCGTCCCTGGCTGGTCCCCAGCCCGGTGCGAGTGGTGCCGAGACCGCCGGGCATCTGATAGAGCGCGGGAGGTCGCCCATGCGCCTGCTCTACGTCGTCGCCACCTACGTCCTCTTCGCGCTGCTGTTCCCGGTGCTCTGCGTGTACCGGAAGACGCGTCACGGGCTGAAGCAGCGGCTGGGCTTCTACGGGCCGGGCGACCTGCCAAAAGGAGAAGGCCCGCTGCTGTGGTTGCACGGAGCCAGCGCGGGAGACCTGCTGGCCCTGGCGCCCATGTTCGGCCCCCTGCGCCAACGCTTCCCTGGCTGCCGCATCGTGCTCTCGACGATGACGGACAGCGGCCACGCGATGGCAAGGGATCGCCTGGCGAAGCAGATCGACGGAGTCGTGTACGTGCCCTACGACCTTTGGGGAGCGACGCGAAGGGCGGTGCGAGCCCTTCAGCCGGACCTCCTCGTCCTCGAGTACACGGAGGTCTGGCCCAACCTCATCCGAGCCGCGAAGCATTCCGGAGCGAGCGTGGTGATGACCAACGGGCGCTTCTCCCCCGCGAACGTGGGGAAGTACCAGACGCTCTTCGGCCTCATCGAAAACCCGCTGAAGGACATGGACCTGCTGCTGATGAGGCAGGACGAGGAGTCCGAACGAGCAAAGGCCCTGGGCGCACCGGCCGAGCGGGTCCTCACCACCGGGAACACCAAGTTCGACGCCCTCGCGGCGGGCCCAGCCCCCGAGGATGAAGCCCTGCGAACCGCCCTCGGTCTGTCTCCAGCGGATCCGGTGTGGCTCGCGGGAAGCACGCACGAGGGCGAGGAAGAAATCCTGTTGCAGGTGTATCAGCGTCTACGGGAGCGCTGGCCCACGCTGAGCCTGGTCATCGCGCCGCGCTACCTGAACCGGGCGGAGCGGATCCAGACCCTCGCCAGGGAGCGGAACCTGACCGTGGGCCTGCGCTCACAGGGCAACCCGGAGCGAGCGCCGGTGGTGGTGATGGACTCGATGGGCGAGCTGTCCCGAGCCTACCGATTGGCGACTGTGGTGTTCGTGGGAGGCTCGTTCACGAAGCGAGGCGGCCAGAACATCCTGGAGCCAGCGGGGCAGGGCAGGCCTGTGTTGTTCGGCCCGCACATGGACAACTTCCGAGACAGCGTCGCGGTGCTGCAAGGCAACGGAGGCATTCAAGTGGCGGATGGAGAAGCCCTGCACGCCGCGCTGGAGGACCTCCTCGCCCATCCCGAGCGCAGGCAGCAACTGGGAGCCCAGGCCGAAGCCACGGTGCGCCGCATCTCCGGAGCCAGTGAGCGCAACGCGGAAGCCATGGCCGCGCTAAGGAGGGCTCCTCGATGACGCTCATCGTCCATCCCCACTTCCACAAGCGGTACACGGGAGTGACCCGGCACGTGGAGTCCGTGGTGCCAGCACTGGCCCAGAGCGACGAGACACGGGTCATCGGCTCCGGCCTGACGGAAGCCCTGCCACGCATCACCTGGGGAGAGTTGATCCGCCGCTCGCACCAGGAACCCATCGTCTGGCACGCGCACCGGAACAACGAGTTGCTGGCAGGGATGCTCCTGAAGGCCTTGGGAGGAAGGGTCCAACTCGTCTTCACCAGACACACGTCGGTAGCCCCCACGAGCTTCACCCGCTGGCTCGCCAGGGGCGCGGACGCGCTCGTGTCGCTCACGAAGCAGATCTCCGACGTCATCGCGCTCCCCTCCACGGTGATTTCGCACGGCATCGACCTCAAGCGTTTCCACCCACCGGAAGACCGTGACGCTGCCTGGGCCCGGCTCCAGCAGGGAGGCCGCTACGGAATCGGCGTCATCGGCCGCATCCGCAAGGAGAAGGGGCAGGGCGACTTCATCGAAGCGCTGAAGCCCCTATTGCCGCAGCGGCCGGACTGGCAGGCGGTGCTGGTGGGGCTCGCGAAGGGGCCGGACCTGGCATGGGTGAACGGGCTGCGCCAGGGCATCGAGGACCGGGTGGTCCTCGCGGGAGAGCAGTCCACCATCGAGCCCTGGTACCAGGGCCTGAGCATCCTGGTGCATCCCTCCTACGCGGAGGGCTACTCGCTGGTGCACGTAGAGGCCATGGCCTCCGGATGCTGCGTGGTGGCCTCGAAGCTGCCGTACCTGGACACGCTCATCGAGCACGGCCGCACGGGCTTCTTCTTCGAACCCGGAGACGTGAAGGGCCTGCGCGACCTGTTGGACGAACTGACCCGCGAACCGGAGCGGGCCCGTCAGGTCGGCCGCAACGCGGCGGAAGAAGCGCGCAGCCGCTGCGGCGTCGAGCACGAAGCCCAGGCGCTCCGTGACCTCTACCATTCGCTGGTGAAGCGCTGATGCGCATCCTGCACCTGCTCGCGAGTCCCTTCTGGAGCGGCCCGGCGGAGAACGTCGCGCTGTTGGCCCAGGCGCAGCGGGCCCTGGGCCATGAGGTCACGGTGGCGGTGGACCGCAAGCGCCGGGACATCGCCGCCGAGGAACCCGCCGTGCCCCGCTTCCAGCAACTGGGCCTCCTGGACGAGGGAGGCCTGACGTTGTCCGTGAAGTCCCCACCGTGGGAAATCTGGAGCGACCTGCGAGCCCTCCACCGCAGGACGGTGGACGTGGTCCACGCCCACTTCACGCATGATCATCTCGTGGCGCGCTGGGGAACGCCGAAAGGCGCGGTGCGGATCCGCTCCATCCACGCGCCTCGTTCGCTGCGTTCATCGTTGCCCGAAGCGGGCGCGTACACGGTGCCCGCGAGCCACCTGAGGGAGAAGCTCGAAGGCCGGCACCGCCCCGTCCAGGTCCTGCCCGCGTTGGTGGACCCGATGTTCGAGCCCTCCCAGGACCGCACGGCCCTCCGAAGGACCCTGGGCCTCGAAGACGCGCATCTCGTGGGGATGATTTCCACGTTCCAGAAGAGCCGCCGTCACGAGCTCGGAGTCGAAGCCTTCGCCGCGTTCCGCCAGCAACGTCCCGAAGCCCGGCTCGTGCTCGTAGGCGATGGAGCGCTGCTCGAAGCGACGCGGACACAGGTGACGGAGCGAGGCCTCACCGAACAGGTGACGTTCGCGGGCTACCAGCAGGGAGCGGACTTCGCGAAATGGCTGCAGGCCCTGGATGAAGTCTGGATCCTCGGTCTGGGAAACGACTGGAGCGCGAGGGCCGCGGCCCAGGCCAGAGCCTGCGGCGTCCGAGTGATCGCGGTGAACGAGGGCGCACTCCCGGAGCTGTCGGACGCGAGGGTGGAAGCGCCCACGGTAGAAGCCGTCGTCACCGCCGCGCTGTCCGGAACAACGGCGGGTGCCCGGCACCCGACGAACGAGCACATCGCCCGGGACATCCTGGCCCTCTACCAGAAGGCAGCGGAGCCACGGCGATGACGGGCGGACCCACGGCCCTGGAGCGGATCTTCTATCCGCCTGCACCGGAGCCCTGGACCCGTCGTGCCCTCCTGTCACCGCTCACGCTGTTGTCCTGGACCTACAGCGGAGCGGTCCGCCTCCGTGGCGCTCTCTACGACTCGGGACTGAAGCGAGCCGAACATGTCGAAGGCCTGCGGGTCATCTCCATCGGCAACCTCAACGTTGGAGGCACGGGCAAGACCCCGGCGGTCCTCCATCTCGCGGAGTTGCTGATCCGCGAAGGGCGCAAGGTCGGCATCCTGACCCGAGGCTACGGACGCGAATCCCACGAGCCACTCACCTTCACGGGAGCGGAGCCCCTGCCCGCAGTGACGGAAGCCGGAGACGAACCGCTTCTGCTCGCGCGCAGGTGCAAAGGGGCCCGGCTCTTCGTGGGAGCGGACCGCGTCGCGGCGGCATTCCGGGCCCGGGACGACTTCGGCCTCGACACGGTCCTGTTGGACGACGGCTTCCAGCACCGCCGCCTGCACCGTGACGAAGACCTGGTGGTCGTGGACGAAGCCGTGGGGCTGGGCAACGGCCAGCTGCTCCCAAGAGGCCCACTGCGCGAGCCCCCATCGTCCCTGCACCGTGCCACGCTCCTCTGGCTGAGGGCCGCTTCCGGAGACGCCGCCCCCAACCCATGGCTCGAAGGAGTGACCGCTCCCAGGGTTCGGACGCGCTATGGACCCACGGCGTGGTGGGACCCTTCGGGGACTGAGCACGCGACGAAAGCGCTTGAAGGAAAGCCGGTCCTCGCCCTGGCGGGGCTGGCCCGGCCCGGAGGCTTCCTGAAGACCGTGACTACACTCGGAGCAGAGGTCCGCGACGCGGCCCTCTTTCCGGATCACCATCGCTTCACGGCGGACGAGCTTCGCCAGGTCGAAGCCCGGGCCCGTCAGCACGGAGCGCTCGTGGTGACGACGGAGAAGGACGCGGTGCGCCTGCCCGCCGGCTTCGAGGCCTGGGTGGTGCGCCTGGGAGTGGAGGTCCTGGAGGGCGAAGCGCATCTCAAGCGGGCGCTCGGGCTGCAGGGAGAGACGCACGACTTGTGAGGGCTGGACCGCTGTGGGACAACGCGCGCCCATGCCAGCGGCCCCGTCTTCACGTCCGGCAGCTTCGTCCTCGCGCCTGCCACTCGCCTTCGCGCGCCGTCGGGTGTTGCTGGTGGGAGACCTGGTCGCCGACCACTACCTCTACGGACAGACGGACCGGGTGAGCCGCGAGGCCCCGGTGCTCATCGTCCGGTACGAGTCGTCGGAGGTGAATCTCGGCGGCGGGGCCAACGTGGCGGCCAACATCCGAGCGCTGTCGGGGCAGGTGACGGCGGTGGGGGCCCTGGGCGTGGACTCGATGGGCAGCGAACTGCGCAAGCTCTTCGATGCCGCGGACATCCGGCTGCATGCGGTCAGCAGCCGGAGCATCCAGACGGAGACGAAGACGCGCATCCTCGCGGGAGGCATCAGCACCACGAGGCAGCAGATGCTCCGCGTCGACCGGGGCCAGCGAGGCCCGCTCCCGCCCCGGATGCGCAAGGCCATCGCCAGGCAGGTCGAAGCCTCCGCGAAGGACGCGGACGCGGTGGTGGTCTCGGACTACGGAGCGGGCGTCGTCAGCGACGAAGTCCGGGCCGTGTTGCGAAAGCTCGCCGCGGACGGCCTCCCAGTCTGCGTGGACAGCCGCTACGCGCTCATGGCCTTCGCGGGCCTCACGGTGTGCAAGCCCAACGAGCCGGAGCTGGAAGCGCTCACGGGCCGTCCGGTGCGCACGAAGGAGGACCTGCTGGAGGCCGGTCACGAAGCGGTCCGCAATCTGGGCTGCCAGGCCCTGCTGGTGACGCGAGGCCGGCACGGCATGGCCGTCTTCGACGCGAAGGGCGGCGTGGACCTCATCCCCGTGCACGGAGCGAAGTCAGCGGTGGACGTGACGGGAGCGGGCGACACGGTCATCGCGAGCTTCGCTTTGTCACTCGCGGCTGGAGCCTCGTTCGGTGAAGCCGCGAGGCTCGCGAACGTCGCGGGCTCGTTGGTGGTGCAGAAGCCCGGCACGGCGACGGTCTCCCGCGAAGAACTCCTCGAAGCGCTGCGGAGCCCAAGATGAACACCCTGGACAAGCTTCGGCCCCTCGCCGCCATCGCGGAGGAGCGGGAACGCTGGCGCGAGCAGGGCCGCACGGTGGCCCTGGCCAACGGCGTCTTCGACCTGCTGCACGTCGGGCACGTTCGATACCTGGAAGGGGCGAAGGCCCTGGCGGACGTGCTGGTGGTGGCGGTGAATTCGGACGCCTCCACCCGGGCCTACAAGGGGCCGGGCCGTCCGCACATCCCGGAAGCGGAGCGCGCGGAGTTGGTCGCGGCACTGGCCTGCACGGACCGCGTCGTCGTCTTCGACGAGCCGAACGTGCGGACCCTCATCCGCGCCCTCAAGCCCGACGTGCACGTGAAGGGGACGGACTACACGCCGGACTCCATTCCGGAAGGTGACGAGGTCCGGGCCTACGGAGGCAGGACGGCGGTGGCGGGAGACCCGAAGGACCACAGCACCACGGAGCTGGCCCGCAGGCTCGGCCGCGAAGGCGCGAAGTAGCCCATGGACCTGGACCCGGTGCTGAGGTCCATCCTGGGGTGTCCCCACTGCAAGGGCCCGCTCGAAGAGCACCAGGGCCCCGCGCCCGAAGTCCGCTGTGGCAGGTGCCTGCGAGCCTGGCCCGTGGAGGAAGGCGTCCCCCAGATGGTGCCCGAGCAGGAGCGACCGCTCACCCCGTGAGCGAGGCCCGCTCCGCGACGAACGACCGGACCTCCGCGGCCACGCGCTGCTCCAACCCCACGCCAGAAGCCCCATCCACGATGGGCGTCAGGTCCACCATCCGGTGGGGCGCCACCGCATGGCCCCAGCGCTCCATGTCGATGCGCAGGAAGAACGCGAGCGTGGGCGCGCCCACGGCGACCGACAGGTGCATGGGGCCGGTGTTGTTGCAGACGGTGAGGCCGGCGGTCCGCATGAGCGCACCCAGCTCATCGATGCTCGTCGCCGGAGCCAGCTCCGCCCCAGGAGCGCCGGAGATCACGCTCCGAGCCAGGGCCTCCTCTCCAGGTCCCCAGGTCACGACCGGCGAATAGCCGAGCGAAATCAGCTCCCGGGCCGCCGCCGCGAATGCCTCGGCGGGGATGCGGCGCTCACCCAATCGTCCCCCCGGGTTGATGACCGCGCGCCGCGAACCCGTCCCGGAGAACGTCGCCAGATAGCCGCGGAACGCCTCGCCCAGCACCGGCTCCCGGAACGAAAGCCCCTCGGCGACAGCGCCCTTCGTCAGGGGCGTCAGCAGATGTGTGCGCTGAATGGCCTCGTGCCGCGTATCGGACCTGGCCGGCACGGACACCGACTGCAGCAGCGACACCGGCCAGATGCCGGGTCCAATGACGACCGCCTTGGGGCCCACCATTCGCGCGATGAGCGCGCTCGTCACGGACGGAGCACTCCAGTTGGCGCAGTCCACCACGGTGTCATAGCCCGCTCGCCGGAGTGCGCGGATGCCAGGCGCCAGGGGGCCCAGCCAGAGCAGGCGCCGGTCGAACGCCAGGACCGCGTCCGCGTCAGGGTGTCCCTGGAGGACGCGAGCCACCTTGGCGTGCACCAGCACGTGCACCTCCGGAGGCGGGTGGAGATGCGTCTTGAGGGTCCGCATCAGGGGCGTGGTGAGAAGGGCCTCGCCCACGCGGTTGTCGGGCCGGACGAGCAGGACCTTGCGCGGGTGGGGGAGGGGCGTTCCGGGAGAACGGCGACGTCCGGGGCGCCAGAACAGGAGGGAAGCCAGGAGCGTCAGTGCCAGCTTCGCCCACGTTTCAAGCCGCTTGTGCCACGCCATCGGCGGCGGACCCTACCAGAATTGGAACGGACACAAGACGCTGGCTTGACCTTGGGACCGAAAGCCCCTAGCACCCGGCCCGATGCTCAAGAGCATGACCGGATTTGGCTCGGGCCGCGCCCGCGTGGGGGACGAAGAGGTCTCCGTGGAAGCACGCTCGCTCAACCACAAGTTCTGTGAAGTGAAGGTCCGGCTGCCGCGCGAGCTGTCCGCGCTCGAGCCCGCCCTCGTGAAGCAGGTGAAGGACCGCCTCGCGCGAGGCTCGGTGGAAATCCTGGTGCGCCGGCAGGCCGCCACCGTCTCGGGAAACGTCCCCACGGTGGATGTCGCCCTGGCCCGCGAATACGCGCGCGCCTTCCGCGAAGTCGCCGAGGCCATGGGCCAGTCGGTGGAGATCGCCTGGTCACAGGTGGCCAACCAGCCGGGCGTCATCCGCTTGGAAGAGAAGGGCGTGGACGTGGAGTCCGCCACCCAGGCCACGCAGACCGCGCTCCAACAGGCGCTCGCGGCCCTGGAGACGATGAGGAACACCGAAGGCGAGTCCATAAACGCGGACCTGGATGCCCGGATGAAGCTCATCGAGGGCTGGAGCCAGGACGTGGCCCGGCTCGCGCCTCGCGCGGTCAGTGACTACCAGCAGCGGCTCACCGAGCGTGTCGCGGAGCTCGCGCGCGGCGTCGCGGTGGATCCGCAGCGTCTGGCGCAGGAAGTGGCCCTGTTCGCCGAGCGCACGGACATCGCGGAAGAGGTGACCCGGCTCGCGACCCACCTCGAGCAGTTCCGGCTCCTGATGGCGAGCCCCGAGCCGGTGGGCCGGCGGATGGACTTCCTCGTGCAGGAGATGCACCGCGAGGTGAACACGACAGGCTCCAAGAGCCAGCACGCGGAAATCTCCGCGCGCGTGGTCTCGATGAAGGCCGAGGTCGAGCGCATCCGCGAACAGGTGCAGAACGTCGAATGAACGAACCCACTGGATTCCAGCCTGGCCTGCTCCTCGTCCTCTCCGCCCCGTCCGGAGCTGGGAAGACCACCCTCGCGCACCGGCTGCTGAAGGAGATGCCGGACGGCATCTTCTCCACCAGCGTCACCACCCGGCGCCCCCGGGGCAAGGAGCAGGAGGGCGTGGACTACCACTTCGTGGGAGTCGCAGCCTTCCAGGAGAAGATCGAGAAGGGCGAGTTCGTGGAGTGGGCCGATGTCCACGGCCACTTCTACGGCAGCCCTCAGTCCGTGGTGGACGAAGCCCGCACGCGCCGTGGCACCGCCATCTTCGACATCGACGTCCAGGGCGGGCAGGCCATCAAGCGCAAGCACCCCGACGCGGTCCTAATCTTCGTGCTGCCCCCCTCCATGGAGGAGCTGGAGCGGCGGCTGCGAGACCGTCAGACGGACGCGGACGAGACCATCCGTCGCCGGATGCTGGCTGCCCGCTCGGAGATCGAGCGGGGAATCGCGTCCTACGACTACATCGTGGTGAACGACGACTTTGAGCGTGCTTATCAGGAGCTGCGCTCGGTGGTGGTCGCGGAGAAGTGCCGGCGGGGGAGGGTGGACCTCTCCAAGCTCAAGTTCGGGAGCTGAAATCCGCCAGGGGAATGGGTGGAACCGCCCCACGGGTTCCCCCTCCACCACGTCGCACCGCGCCGGCAGCCTGCATCAAATATCTTGCGCTGCCCGATCGCCTGATGGATAAGCCGCCCACCTCGCGGCGACACGCAGGAGTCACTCCGGTGGCACCTGAGCGACGCGGAAACGGGGAGTGGCGCAGTCGGCCTCATCGGTGACGGGAAGTTGACATTCTCCGAATCGATTCTTAGATGGTGCCGCAGCAGGGCAGCCGAACGCGGGCGTTGCAGGTGTTGGAGCGGGTTGCCGCCTCATGGGAGGCGGAGCGGGTCGGGAAGCAGAAGCAACAGTCGAGCAGTTGACACAGGATGCGGCGGTGGTAGAAGCCGCGCCCCTCACCTCGAAGCCCGCGCACTGGCGCGGAAGGCACTTCGTGGAGAGAGCAGCACCGACAAGGAAATAGGGCAGTCAACGAGCGAGTTGACAGCGAACGCGGCGAAGAGATAGAAG